>JAAZYM010000054.1 GCA_014239655.1 Flavobacteriales bacterium
ACCTCAATGGGGAAGGTTTTATTTGGGGATACTCCTTTTGGAAATTCAATGTCTGAGAAGCATATAAAAAAGATAAAATTAAAAGATATTAAAGGGTTTTATAATAATTATTCCCCTAATGTAAGTGAATTAGTTGCTGTTGGTAATATCAGTAAAGAAGATTTTTATTCAGAATTAGACTTTTTAAGGAAATGGGAAAATAAAAATATTAGCCTCCCTAATAGCTTTGAATTTCCTGAAGATAATACAACTCAAATATACTTGATAGATAAAGAAGGAGCCTCGCAATCATTTATTCTGATGGGACATAAATCTAATAAATATGATGCAAATGGAGAATATTTCAAATCTCAAGTAATGAATAAATCATTAGGAGGAGGAGCTAGTGGTAGATTGTTTTTAAATTTAAGAGAAGATAAAGGCTATACCTATGGTGCATATTCATTCTTTATGGGTGAAAAACAAACAGGAATATTTGGAATTCAAACTAGTGTAAAAACTGAAGTTACTGATAGTGCATTAACTGAAATTTTTTCAATCCTTGATAATTACACAAATACAGGATTAACAGATGACGAGTTAAAATCAACAAAGGAATCGTATTTAAATTCTGCAGCTATGAAATATGAAACACCTAATCAAAAATTAGGTTTTCTTAATAGAATGCTTACTTATGATCTTGACCCTTCATATATAGATAAGCAAGCAGATATATTAAATGCAATGACACTAAAGGAGGTTAATGCTTTAGCATCCTCTGAAATTAAGCCTAATAAGATGGCCATTGTTATTGTTGGAAATAAATACTTAATAAAGAAGAAACTAGAGAATCTTTCTTCTAATAAGGATGGAATGAAATTTAATTTTAAGATTAACGAAATCAAATATTAAAATGAAAAATATATTATTACTATTAAGCCTGCTGATTTCATCAGTTGCTATTGCACAGAAACATAATATTGTAAATGCTTCTATTGCATTAAGGAATGCTCAAAAGGCAAAAGGTGATGATATTGCCGTATTGTTATCTGAAGCAAAGGGATACATTGACGAAGCCTATAATACTGAAAGCACAGCAAATGAACCAAAAATGTGGAATTATAGAGCTCCAATATATCTAGAAATTGCATTAAAGAAACCAGAACTAGATAATTTAGCTATCATAAAAGCTACAGATGCTCATATTAAATGCTTACAAAAAGGTAAGAAGGATAGAATAATTGTAAAAAAATGGACGGCAAAAGAAGATATCCTAGCGGGATTAATACAATGCGGATATAAATTATTCAATGTAGCAATAGATAAGTATAATGAAGGTGATTACAGAACATCTCTTACATTTTATGATAAAATCTTTGAAATAGTACCATTTGATGAAGAAGATCAGCTTAAAAGAGGTAATATAACTAAAGAAACTATTCTTTATAATTCTTTTTTCTCATCAAGCAAATTAAAGGATGATAATAAATCAAAAGAACTACTGCAGCGTCTTATTGACATTAATTTTAATGAACCTGCTATCTATATTCATATGAGTGATATATATAAAAGAGAAGAAAATATAGAGAAAGCAATAGAGTATTTATCTCTTGGGAGAGAAATGTTTGAAGAAGATCAGTCTATTATTAATACAGAAATTAATTTATATATAGAGCTTGGAAGAACTGATGAATTAGTAACAAAACTGGGTGAGGCTATTAATCTAGACCCAGAAAATAGTCTTCTATACTTTAATCGAGGTACAATTTATGATCAACAAGGACAAGTAGAAAACGCAGAAAGTGACTATTTAAAATCAATTGAATTAGACCCTTCATCATTCGGTAGTAATTATAATCTAGGAGCTTTGTTCTTCAATAAAGCAGTAGAATTAAATAATTCTGCTAATTCTACAAGTGATGACAAAAAATATAGATCATTAAAAAAACAAGCAGACGTATACTTCAATAAAGGCTTACCATATCTAGAAGAAGCACATCTTTTAGATCCTAAAGATAAAAATACATTACTGTCTTTAAAACAACTTTATTATATGAAGGGTGATTATAAAAAGTCAGAAGACATGAAAAAATTAATATCAGAATTATAAACTCAAAACAATAAAAAAACATGAAAAATAAAGTTCTATTACTTACAATAT
>JAAZYM010000066.1 GCA_014239655.1 Flavobacteriales bacterium
ATAGGAAATTGAACGTTAGAATTCTCAAAATAAAGCTTTAGCTGCATCCAATATTTTAATTCATTAGGACCTCCTAAATAACAAACATTAGGGAGAATTTTTTCTTGATATAAGGGTCTCATTAAAACATTAGGTGAAAATAACTCAGGATTAGTTTCTATTTGATTTATTAAATCACGTGATGTATATTCATTTTCATCATCAACTATAAATAATTTATCTTTCTTTCTAATCCTTTTTCTACCTAAACTTGTAATCTTGAAAAAATTTACATCGGAGGGGTTTACTTGAGGCTTAAATGACTTTATATCTTTTTTGATTTTTAAAATTTGAGAACTTGAATCAACTTTACATCTTGAATCTAAAATTTCATTTTTAAAATTATCAATAAAGGATTTCTTAAAAACTTTTTTGTTAGAGTCAATAATAACAAGTCCATGTTTTGCAAACAAAGAATTTATAAACTTAATAGTAGCGGCTGATAAAGTGTCTCCTTTTTTATAAGCTTGATCAATTAAGATTTCTAGTTTACCCTTGAATTCAAAATCAATAATAGAATCTTTATATCCACCAACTACCTCCATAAAGTCATTTAATTCTATTTCTCCTACAGGCATATTTTTGGAGTCAATATTCCACTTAATCTTATTTTTCTTAAGATTAACCTCTGAAATTTCTTCAAAATCATGATCCTCACTCGCAATCCAAAAAATAGGAACATAATTGAATCCTTTAATCTTCAAGTTTAAGTAGTTAGTTACAGATATTACTTGTGCAATTTTATAAATAACCATTAATGGTCCTGAGAATATATTAAGTTGATGTCCAGTTGTGACTGAAAGTGTCTTGGAGTTTGAAAGTAATTTAATATTTCTTGATGTTTGCTTTGAAGTCTCTACTTTAGAGTATTGTAAAGTCAACTCCTCAATTAAAATTTTTCTTTGGTAATCAGTAAACTGATCTGATTTATTTTTAGAGTGACTTAAAATATTTTTATCACTAAAAAAGGAGTTAACATATTTAGAAGTTTTATTGTCCTTCAATATAAATTTCTCTATAAGTTCATCTCCTATTAGATTTAGGTCTTTCTGGATGTTTTGACTTCTCATTACTTAATTTTTGTAAATATATCTGAATTTTTGAAAATTAATTTAACTTAGTGATAACTTACATAAATATTATGAAGAATTTAAGTATACTTTTTGTCTTTTTAACTGTAATTCCATTTTCTTATTCTCAAAACATAGAAGAAAAACTCGAGGAAGTTAAATACAGAAATATAGGACCTTTTAGAGGCGGAAGATCTGTTTCATCCGTTGGTGTCATTAATGATCCATTAACCTATTATATGGGAACTGCTGGAGGGGGATTATGGAAAACAACTAATGCGGGAAGTGAGTGGTTCAATATATCCGATGACTATTTTAAAACTTCATCTGTTGGAGCTATAGCTGTTTCAGAAAGTGATAGTAGAATAATTTATGTTGGTATGGGTGAGCATTCTCCAAGAGGAGTAACTACATCCTATGGAGATGGAGTATATAAGTCAACAGATGCTGGAAAAACTTGGGAACATATGGGTTTAGAGAAATCACAACAAATTTCAAGAATTATAATTCATCCTGATGATAATAACATAATTTATGTAGCTGCACAAGGAGCTGTTAACGGGCCAACTAAAGAAAGAGGTATTTATAAGTCAATGGATGGTGGTAAGTCCTGGAAAAATGTTCTTTTTGTTAATGAATTAAGTGGAGCATCAGAACTGTCTATAGACTATAATAACCCAAAGGTACTTTACGCAACAATGTGGGAACATCAAAGACTTCCTTGGAAAGTGATTTCTGGAGGTGAAGGGAGTGGAGTATACAAATCAACAGATGGTGGTGAAAATTGGTTTAAAATTGAAAATGGCTTACCTAATGAATTAGGAAAATTAGCTATCTCAGTTTCAAGAGCTAACTCAGACAAAGTATATCTTTTAGCTGAAAGTGATTCAAATAAAAGACTAGGTGGATTATTTGTGTCTAACAATGCTGGAGAAAGTTGGTCTAGAATAAGTAAGTATGCTGAATTGACATCAAGATCTTGGTACTATATAGAGGTATTTGCAGATCCCAATGATGAAAACACTGTATATGTTTTGAGTGCTAGAGCGTTTAGATCAATTGATGGAGGAAAAACATGGGAAAGAATTTATAGCGGTCACGGAGACTATCATGACTTATGGATAAATCCAGATAATTCAAAAAATATGATTATCTCTGATGATGGAGGTGGAGAAATTACTTTTGATAATGCAAGCTCATGGTCTAGTATTGATATTATGCCAACTGCACAGTTTTATAGGGTGAATGTAGACAACATGTTCCCATATAATTTATACGGGGGTCAACAAGATAATTCAACTGTTAAAATAGCTAGTATTGGGTCAGGTGGAGGAATATCTGAAAGTGATTGGTCGTCATCTGCTGGAGGTGAAAGTGCTTTTTTAGCCTTTGATCCTGATGACCCACAAATAGTAATGGGGGGAAGTTACCTTGGAAGTGTTAATATCTATGATACAAAAGCAAAGGCTAGAAAGAAAGTAATGATTGAGCCAATAAATTATATTGGAAAGGCATCAAGAGATATGAAATATAGATTTAACTGGAATGCACCTATAATTTGGTCTCAGCATGAGTCAAATACATTTTATCATGCTGCTCAGCATCTATTTAAAACAAAAGATCTTGGTAAATCTTGGGAAGTAGTGTCTCCTGATTTAACTATGGATGAAGATGAGAAACAGGGCAATGGAGGTGGACCATATACTAATGAAGCTGTAGGAGCTGAAAACTATGGAACAATAAGTTATGTTGTAGAATCTCCACACGAGCCTAATACAATTTATACTGGATCTGATGATGGTCTTGTATATTTAACAAGAGATGGAGGAAAAACATGGAAAAACATAACACCTAAGGGATTACCTGAAACAATAATTAATGCAATTGATATATCTCCTCATGATAAAGAGACAGTATATATTGCCACTACTAGATATAAATTCAATGATAAATCTCCTGGATTATATAAGTCAACAAATTATGGAGAATCATGGAAAGAAATTAGCGGAAACATTCCATATGGAGCGTACACTAGAGTTGTAAGAGAGGATAGTGTTGTGAAAGGTTTATTATTAGCTGGAACTGAGTTAGGTGTTTATATTTCATTTAATGATGGCAAAAACTGGGAGAAATTTAACCTTAACATGCCTGTTTTAGCTATTACTGATTTAATGATAAAACATGACGATTTAATAGTTGCAACTCAAGGTAGATCATTTTGGATTCTTGATGACATGGGATTAATTAGACAGTTAAATAGTGAAAGTGGAACAAAACTATATAACCCGGAAAATTCAACAATTGGAAACTGGTATAGTCAATTAAATTCAAATAATTCTAATGGAACCTCATCGTTTACTGGTGTTAACCCTGCTAATGGAGTTGTAATATATTATAATATAAATGATGAAGATGAGAATAAAAAAGTAATAATTAAAATTTATGATGAAAAAGATAATCTGGTAAGAGAGATTAAAAGTGAAGCTGACAAAAACTTTATTACATATAATGGAGGACCTTCAAGAGAACCTATTTTATCAAATAGTAGTGGTTTGAATAGGTTTGTTTGGAATACAAGACATAAATCATTAATTGGAGTTCCATATGCATACATAGAAGGAAGATTTAGTGGCCACAAAGCTATTCCTGGAAAGTATAAAATATCACTTGAGGTAGGAGATATATCATATACTTCAAACTTTGAAATCTTAAAAAATCCAAATTTTAATGTGTCTGATAAGGACTATACTGAACTTGATAAGTATGCAAGTCATATGGAAAAGAAATTTAATGTAATGGCAGAGTATATCAATAATAATATACAATTAGTAGATAAGCTAAAAAATATTCTTGGTGATATTGAAGATCAGACAATTAAAAGCAATGGTCAGATATTACTTAATAAAATGGATGGCTGGGATAAAAAGATGATGCAGAGAAAATCATTAGCTTATGATGATGTTGAAAACTTTCCTAATAAATTTCTAGCCGATTATTTATTTATACTAGATGAAATTAAGGGTGATATTCCAAATGTTAGTGAAGGTATTTTAAAATCTTTAGAGTCTCTTGATAAAAAATGGGATTCCTTAAAAGAAGAGATTGATAATATCAATGAAAATGATATACCAAGTTTTAATAATGAATTGTGGAAATCAGGTATTGGAGCATTGAATTAATTAACATAAATCTCGTTACTTTCTTTATTGGGAAATAAACAAATTACCTGATTTAAACTTAGTATAAGAATACTCTATCTATATATGAGCTAACCTCAATTAATTTTGTTGAAAGTAAACCTCTAGATCTTTATTAGAGTCTAAAAAAACAACTATAATTTCATCAGTTGAACCATCGGACCAAGAAGCAAGTCCATATCCTTCATCTGGAAAAGCTCTAATAGTTACATATGTTTTTGCAGGGATACTTACTTTTGTAGTATTTAGTCTATCAGTATTATGATATATATTTCTACAAGCATCTTCAGTTGCGGCTGGGCATGAAGCAGCATTAAATTTACCACCATTTCCAGCAGTTATTGTTAAGGTATATTGTGGGCCTGAAAATGAAGAGTATATTTTGGATTCTTCAGAGTCTTCCTTAGCACATGTTAAAAACAATAGAAGAGATAAATACAATGGAATTCTTTTCACAGATTAAATTTAATAAATCTTTAAAGTTTTTCAAAGCACTAACCATTAGAGGTTTAAAAATTAATAAACAGTATTATTTAAGAATGATTATAGTCTCTATTAATTTATCATCAATATTTACCTTTATTTCAGTTATAGTTCCATTTTTAATCGCGTAATCAATATATGCAATATCATCAGAAGATTCTTCTAAATTAACTTTAACATATTTTGTGTTTACTCTTTTTAAAGAACCTGTTAAAGCATCAATTCCCCATCCAATTAAAAATCCACCGTTAAGAATAGCTACTAAATTGAAGTCTGAATCCATTACTACAACTCTTTCCTCATAGTTGTCCAGCCTAAAGTCAATTCTATCATCAGCTTGGACATTTAAATTTATTGGAGTATCTCCTCTTGGAATTCCATTAACAAAAACTTTTGCACCGTTTGGGTTTGACTCAAACAAAACAGATCTTTTTGCGCCAGTTAAAATAGAGGCACAAGAAGATAAAAGAATTAAAAAAGATAAGAGTAAAGTAATTTTTATTTTCATACTTCTAATTTATAAAAAATCAAGCTATTTTTTACCCTGTCTTCTATTACTGCACTGCTAGATATCGGTCAAAATATTCGATTAACTTACCAAATAGGTAGCGATCATAATTCAGCTCACGACTCCATCCATGAGTCGCACCCGGCGCAAACGCAAAGTCAAAGTCCTTACCGAGTTTAATAAGTTCTTCGGCTAATACGGCCGTAGTCTTAAATGGCACTACATGGTCCTGCATGCCGTGGATAAACAGAAGTTTATCTTCTAGATTTGCTGCATAGTTGAGTGCTTTTCTTTCGAAGACCTCAGGGTGTGTCTTTGGGCTACGAACAATCGCAACATCGTCCGTACCAAAAAATACCGGGTC
>JAAZYM010000035.1 GCA_014239655.1 Flavobacteriales bacterium
ATTAGATACTCCTGTTGAAGAAATGCAATCACAAGTATGAGCACCAAGTCCAGAATAAGTAGCATCTGGAAGTGAATCCCACTCAAGAGTAGGATTAAATACAATAGGATTCATAGTTACCCCCTTTTTTACTGAAGCTTTTCTAACTAATGTTTGTCTTTTGGTCCACCAAGTTCCTCCATTTGCATCTGTATAGCCTGCTGAAGCATCATCAGTCCATGCAGCACCAGGATCTTCTCCAACCTTTCCTATAATATCAATAATACCCCCATCTTTTTCAAGAGTCATAGCATCATCACCATTAAAATAAAATGGCGTAGGATATATTCCGCTACAATGGAGATCACATGCATTATAAAATACAGGGTCTACTGGAACAGACCAATAAGAAGTAACCCATATAGAGTCTAGTTGTCCGTTTCCTATGGTGACTGTCTGCCCTGGTCCAATTGAGCCCGAAAGTGGCCATGTATCAGGACCTGAGCTTGAACCATTACCATATCTGTTTACTGAATAAGCACTTAAATCAAAGGTGTTAGTTGATGGATTATAAATCTCAAGTCCATTATTATTTGCTGGTCCTTCAACATATTCGGAAAAGAATAAATCAGAGCAATCTTGAGCAAAAAGAAAAGAGACAATAAAAATATTTAATAAAAATAGTATACTTTTTTTCATATTTAGAGGTTTTAATTCATGGCTAATTTACAAAAAGATCAAGTTAGAAAAAAACTAATTTCAATAACATTAAAATTTGTTATTATATTTGAATAAAATAAGATTAGATGAGAATAAAAACATTAGAAGAATATAAAAATCAAAAAAAGAAATTTGATGATAATCCTGAAAAATTTTGGGAAGAAAAAGCAGAAAGTTTCATATGGCATAAGCAATGGGATGAAGTGTTAAATTGGGATTTTAATACTGCAAAAGTAAATTGGTTTAGTGGTGGCAAACTGAATATTACCGAAAACTGTCTTGATAGACACCTAAAAGAAAGATCAAATCAAATTGCAATAAAATGGATTGCTAATGATCCAAATGAAGATAATATTAATATTACTTATAAAGAACTTCATGCGCAAGTATGTAAGTTTTCTAATGTTCTAAGAAAAAGAGGTGTAAAAAAGGGAGATAGAGTATGTCTGTATATGCCCATGGTTTTAGAACTGTCTATTGCCGTGCTTGCATGCGCTAGAATAGGTGCGATTCACTCGGTCGTATTTGCAGGATTCTCAGCAAAATCTTTATCCAATAGAATAAATGATGCTGAATGTACAGTGCTTATAACTTCGGATGGTGGATTTAGAGGAAATAAAGTAACTCCTCTGAAAGACATATCTGACCTAGCAATGCAAAAAACTCCTTCTATAGAATCTTGTATTGTCCTAAAAAGAACAGATTCAGAAATTGAAATGAAGAAAGATCGTGATTTCTGGTGGCATGATGAAATGATGACTGCCGATGAAAATGCTCCAGCGGAAATTATGGATTCTGAAGATGAATTATTTATTCTGTATACATCTGGATCTACAGGCAAACCAAAAGGAATTGTACATACAACGGCTGGATATATGATTTATGCACAATATTCTTTCCAAAATGTTTTTCAATATAATGAAGGAGATCTATACTGGTGTACAGCTGATATAGGATGGATCACTGGGCATTCATATATTATATATGGTCCTTTATTATCGGGAGCAATAACTGTAATGTTTGAAGGTGTTCCTACATATCCTGATGCTGGAAGGTTTTGGGAAATTGTAGAGAAAAATAAAATTAACATCTTTTATACTGCACCAACAGCAATTCGAGCATTAGAAGCTAAAGGAACAGGATTCGTAAGAAAATATGATCTAAGCTCATTAAAAGTATTAGGAACCGTAGGGGAGCCAATAAATGAAGATGCTTGGAATTGGTATTTTAAAGAAATTGGAGGAGAAAGATGTCCAATTGTAGATACCTGGTGGCAAACAGAAACTGGTGGTATTATGATATCAAATCTTGCAGGAATAAACAAAGCTAAAGCAACATTTGCTACTCTACCACTTCCCGGTATACAAGCCTGTATTGTCGATGATGCTGGTAATGAGCTTAAGGAAAATAATATTGAAGGGAAATTATCTATAAAATATCCATGGCCATCAATGGCTAGGACAATTTATGGAGATCACAAAAGATATATAGACACATACTTCTCAGCATATCCTGGAAAATATTTTAGTGGGGATGGTTGCTATAAAGATGAAGAAGGTCTTTTTAGAATTACTGGTAGAGTAGATGATGTACTCATTGTATCTGGTCATAACTTAGGAACTGCAGAAATAGAGAGTGCTATTGACGAACATCAAAATGTGTGTGAAAGTGCCATAGTTGGTTATCCCCATTCAATAAAGGGAAATGGGGTCTATGCCTTTATTATATGTCATGAAAAACCATCAAACCTTCAAGAATCAAATAAGGAGATTAATGATCTTATAGTTAAACATGTTGGTCCAATTGCAAAAGTTGATAAATTTTTATATATAGACGGTTTACCTAAAACTAGATCTGGGAAAATTATGCGAAGAATATTAAGAAAAATTGCTGGCGGAGAAACTACAAATCTTGGTGATACAAGCACTCTTCTTGACCCAACAGTTGTAGAAAGTATAATTAAAGAATCAATTAATTAATAATTAAGTTTAGTTAACTTTGCAAAATATAAAATAACGTATGTCAAACAAGCTCATTATTATACCGACCTACAATGAAAAAGAGAATATAGAAAATATAATTCTCAAAGTTTTTTCATTAGATGAAGAATTTGATATATTAATAGTTGATGATGGTTCGCCAGATGGGACTGCAAATATTGTAAAAAACCTAAAAGAAAAATTTCCAGAAAACCTACATATAGAAGAAAGAACTGGAAAGCTCGGATTAGGAACTGCCTATATCCATGGATTTAAGTGGTGCCTTAGTAAAGATTATGAATATGTCTTTGAAATGGATGCAGACTTCTCTCATGATCCTGACGATTTAGTAAGGCTCTATAATGCATGCCATCTAAATAATGGAGATGTAGCAATTGGATCAAGATATATTAAGGGAGTTAATATTGTTAACTGGCCAATGAGCAGGTTGTTAATGTCATTTTTTGCATCTAAATATGTTAAGACCATTACCGGTATGCCTATACATGACTCAACAGCAGGATTTAAATGCTATAAGAGAAAAGTACTTGAGAAAATAGATCTAGATAAAATAAAATTTGTCGGCTATGCATTCCAAATTGAGATGAAATTTACCGCTTGGAAGTATGGATTTAATGTCATTGAAGTTCCCGTTATATTTACTGATCGACAGGAAGGGAATTCTAAAATGAGTGGAGGAATCTTCTTTGAAGCTTTCTTTGGTGTTATGCAAATGAAAATCAATAGTTACTTTAAAAATTGGAAATAACTAAGTGAGACTGATTATAAAAAACGCCAGTGTTGTTAATGAGGGAAAAATATTTAAATCTGATGTGTTAATTGAAAATCAATTAATTAAAAAAATTGGAGTATCTATAGATGAACAGGTAGATAAAAAAATTGATGCAAAAGGATTGTATCTAATTCCAGGAATCATAGATGATCAAGTTCATTTTAGAGAACCAGGGCTCACACATAAAGCAGATATATATACTGAAAGCAAAGCGGCAGTTGCAGGAGGGATCACCTCATTTATGGAGATGCCCAATACAAAACCACAAACACTTACTCAAAAACTTCTTAAAGAAAAATTTAAAATTGGAGATAAAAAGTCTCTTGCAAATTTCACATTCTTCATGGGAGCATCAAACCACAACTTAGATGAAGTGCTAAAAACCAATCCAAAACATGTTGGTGCTATAAAGATTTTTATGGGCTCATCAACAGGAGATATGCTGGTTGATAATAAAAAAATATTAGAAGAAATTTTTAAAAAATCAAAATGTCTGATTGCAGTACATTGTGAAGATGAAAACATAATACAAGACAACATTAGAAAAGCTAAAGAAAAATATGGAGAAGACATCCCTTTTAATTTACATCATAAGATAAGATCAGAGGAGGCCTGCTACAAATCATCATCATTGGCTGTAGAACTTGCTAAAAAACATAATACTCGACTACATGTTTTTCATATATCTACAGAAAAAGAAACTACTCTTTTTAATAATACAGTCCCATTAAAGGAAAAGAAAATCACATCAGAAGTCTGTATTCATCACTTATATTTTAATTCTAAAGATTATAATGAAAAAAGGGCTTTAATTAAATGGAATCCCGCCATTAAGGAGCAATCAGATCAAGAGGCGCTATTACAAGCATTAATAGATAATAAGCTCGATGTAATTGCAACAGATCATGCTCCTCACACTATAGAAGAAAAAAGCAAAAAATATCTAGATGCTCCATCTGGAGGTCCACTCGTTCAGCATGCTCTTGGGGTAATGTTAAAATTTGTAAAAAATAATAAGATATCTTTAGAAAAGGTAGTAGAAAAAATGTGTCACAATCCTGCAATATGTTTTAATATAAATAAACGAGGCTTTATAAAAGAAAATTATTATGCCGACCTAGTTTTGGTAGATATTAATAAAGAATATCAAGTTAACACTGACAATATTATGTCAAAATGTAAATGGTCTCCATTTCTAGGTGAGACTCTCAATGGAGTGATTACACATACAATAGTAAATGGAAATGTCGTATATAATAATGGGATGTTTAACGAAAGCAAGAAAGGAATGAGGCTTTCGTTTAATCGATAGAAATCGAAGACTACAAGCTATCTCCTTTGTTTGATTCAGGAATACAGCAAGAATGATCAGATAAACACGCGCCTCCATCCTTACATCCCAGATCACTATTCTGAATTTCATCTTTTTCTACTATGTCTTGCTTAGGCTGACTACAACATAGCATAAACGTCAAAATAATAGATGCTGTAAATATATTTTTCATACTTTATTTTTCTTCAACAAAAAAAGGCATCTATATTTTATAGATGCCTTTACTTTTTAATTTACTCACTAATGAGAGTGGCCATCATGAGAATGATCCTCATTAGCTTCTTCATTCTCTTCTGTAGCTACTACATCTGCTTCTGCTTGAGCTGGCGCTGCCGCTGCTGCTGGGGCTACTTCTTCAGCAGGAGCATCAGTAGCTGCCTCCTCAGTATTAGCACCTCCACTGCATGCGCTAAATAAAAAGAAAAAACTAGCCACTATTAAATACATTGTTTTTTTCATCAATTTTATTATTAAGTTAATACATATCAAAGATATCATTTTAGATACACAAAGAAACAAAAAAAAGAACACGGATGTATAAGTTATTAATAACAACTTGTGTATTAATAATCTTTAAATTAATTTTGTTCTATGCTCTATAGAATATTGTTAATTATACTTATCTCTTCTTGTTCCGCTCAAAAGAATCAAACAGAAAAAAAAATAATCCCACAAGATAAATTTGTGTCAATCATAAAAGATGTTCATCTAATTGAAGCTTTATATGAAACAAGTAAATACAACAGGGAAGAAACAGCAAATACAGCCCTACAAGCAGACTACGATTCAATATTTAATCTTTATGAAATAACATATGAAGATTTTCAAAATTCATTAAAATACTATTCGATTAATGAAAATGATCTTGAGCTAATATATAATCAAGCGTTAGAAGAGATCAAACAAGAGAATTCAAAATTAAATTAAATCCTGTTTGAAGAACCTACAGTTCCTTTTTACAGAATCCTCAAAAGAAATAAAATTATAATCAAGTAAATTCTTGATTTTTTCAGATGAATAAGACACATTTCTCATTGAGCTTGCTGCAGTTTCTTTTGTTAATAGTGATGGTTTATTAATAATAAAAGATCTTATCTTTTCAAGCCTCCAGGCCAACTCCTTTAATAACGGAGTTACTTTAATAGTTGCTCGTTTAACACCTAATTCATCAGCTATCAAATCAAAAGCATCTCTATAGCTTATGTTGGTTCCATTTAGAACAAACCGCTCATTAACAATATTATTTTTTAGAAATAGTAAAGTGATATTTGCAATATCAATAACATCAACATATCCAGAGCTTCCCGTTGTGTAGAATTTTAATCCTTGATAAATTCTTTGAAAAATTTTAGAGCTACCCTTATCCCAATTGCCAGGCCCTAAAATTATAGATGGATTTAATATTACAACTTCTAATCCTTCATTACTAGCCCTCCATACTTCTTGTTCTGCATAATATTTACTATATGAATAATTGCTTTCCTGATTGTTAAATTTAAAAATACAACTCTCATCCACTTGATTTGATATTGTTTTTCTTCCTAATGTTGCTACAGAACTTATATAAATACACTTTTTATAGTTTAGACTAAGAGCGATATTCATAACATTTGCAGTGCCTTCAATATTGTGTTTTTTTAGATTATCAATATCTTTCTTATGAAAAGAAACAAGTGCTGCTGCATGAATTACCACATCACATTCAGCCATCTGTTCTTCTAATAAAACAACATCATTAATATTACCTATACACCAATTTATATTATTATAAAGTGATTCAAGATTATAATAACTAAACACTTTCTTACAAGAATCTAATTTACTAGTCTCTCTTCTTAAAGCTTTCACATTAAAATTATCTTTTAATAAAGACATTAAAATATGTGAGCCAACTAGTCCTGTCCCTCCTGTTAAAAAAATCATAAAAACAAAAATACACATAAGACATAAATGAAGTTATTATAATTATATATATATTGTTACTTTTGAAAAAAACAATTGATGGATTTTGTACAAGAATTAAAATGGAGAGGAATGATACACGATATCATGCCTGGTACAGAAGAGCAGTTTAATAAAGAAATGACATCTGCCTACATAGGATTTGATCCTACAGCAGATTCATTACATATTGGAAGCTTGGTACAAATAATGATTCTAGTTCATCTTCAAAAAGCTGGACACAAGCCCCTAGCACTAGTTGGGGGGGCAACTGGAATGGTTGGAGATCCTTCGGGAAAATCAAAAGAGCGCAATCTTCTGGATAAAGAAAAATTAAACCATAATCTAGAGTGTGTTAAAAATCAATTAGAAAAATTTTTAGATTTTAATTGCGGGAAGAACTCTGCGGTTGTTGTAAATAATTATGAATGGTTTGAAAATCTTTCTTTCTTAGATTTTATTCGAGATATTGGAAAACATATCTCAATAAACTATATGATTGCTAAAGATTCGGTTAAGTCAAGATTATCCACAGGGATGAGCTTCACTGAGTTTTCATATCAACTAGTTCAAGGTTATGATTTCTACTGGCTATGGAAAAATAATAATTGTAAAGTGCAGTTAGGGGGCTCAGATCAATGGGGAAATATTGTTACTGGTACTGAACTAATTAGAAGAAAAGAGGGGGGCGAAGCATTTGCAGTTACCACTCCTTTAATTAAAAAAGCTGATGGGGGTAAATTTGGAAAAACAGAAGAAGGAAATGTTTGGTTAGATAATAACAAAACTTCTACTTATAAATTTTATCAATTCTGGCTTAACACTTCAGATGAAGATGCGAAAAATTATATTAAGATCTTCACATTAAAAGATCAAAAAGAGATTAATCAATTAATAGCAGATCATGATGAAAACCCAGGTATTAGGATTCTCCAAAAAGCATTAGCAGAAGATATTACAAAAAGAGTACATGGAGAACTAGAATTGAAAATGGCAATAGATGCCTCAAACATATTGTTTGGAAAATCAACATCAGAAGACCTAAAAAATTTAGATGAAAAAACTTTCTTATCTGTATTTGAAGGTGTTCCTCAACACAATATTGATAAAGCTGATCTAGAATTAGAGTCGCTAAATATACTTACTGAGAAAACTACTATATTTAAAAGTAAAGGTGAGGCTAGAAGAATGATAGATGCAAATGCCGTGAGCGTCAACAAGGAAAAAATATCAGTAGGATTTAATTTTTCATCTAATCTGTTAATTAACGATAAATATATATTAGTACAAAAAGGGAAAAAAAATTACTCTCTGATTATTGTTTCATAAACTGATTCAGTACTTGCTCAAACTCCTTACTTCTCTGGCTTCCAAACAGAATATGCCTGCCACTTTTTAAGTGTATTTTAACTCCTCGATTACCACTAACATTATAGGCTTTGCCTTTAAATCGATGTCTAATACCCCACCCACCATAATCTCCTATTGGAGAATATTTTAACTCTTCAAAACGATCAATCTCATCAAATTTAATAGTATATGATTTTAAATGCATTGGAAAAAACTGATAATGGATTCCTTCTTTAGAAACCTTAACTCTTAATTCACAGAGATACATAAATATAAAAATTAATAAACTCATTATTAAAATATATAAATCTATCTTAGATATAGACAAGAAAGATATTATTGGCCCTGCAATAGATGCTAAAACAACTAATAACCACATCCAGAAGCTTTGAGTAAATTTCTGTTTCTCAAAAAAAACTAATTTCTTCATTCTAATAATTTACATGCTTCCATAATACTATTTGTAGGTTTTTGACAAACTTTATCTTCACAAACATATATCATCGTTTCACCGCTTATATATTTTCCTTCTAACAACGGAGATGAGCTTTCCTTAAGGCTTCCGACCAAAATCTTATTTGAATAAAAATAGCTGTTTATTTCTAAAGATTTATCCAGAGCCTCATCCCCTATAATAGCAACCTCATAATATGGTTTGGTAACCTTCAGCATTAAATTAGCATAATTTGCATATCCCGAAACATATGAGTCCATATTTGGTTTTACATTGTTAAGAATATTTAACGCTAATTTCTTATAATTCTTATTATCTAAAACAGTTCCTAAATCATACAATGCATTTGCAATTACAGAATTAGATGCTGGAATAACATTATCATTAACTTCCATCTTTCTTGCTACTAATTTAGGGTCTAGGTCTGATGTGAAGAAGAACATCGATGAAGATTCATCATAAAAATGACTCATAACATATTGCATCATACTTTCAGATTGGCTAAGCCATTGATCATCAAATGTTGCTTCATACAATCTGATATATGCTGAAATTACTAGAGCATAATCTTCTAAGAAACCATTTATTGTAGAAACACCCTTTTTATATGAATGCCATAATCTACCATCTTTATTAAGCTGATTGGTTAATATAAAATTAGCATTCCTTATTGCAATCTCTAAATGTCTCTTCTCTCCAAAAGCCATATAAGCATCAATATACCCTTTCATCATTAATGCATTCCAAGATGTCAATGACTTATCATCTAAACCAGGTCTTATTCTTTTGTCCCTAATAGACATAAGTATACTTTTCCAATTAGCAACTTTATCTTCTAATTCCTCAATTTTAATATTATGCTTACTTGCAATCTCTTCTTTAGATTCTTTTTTTAATAAAATATACCTCCCATGTTCCCATAATCCCTTCTGATTAATATTATAATAATCCTTAAATATTTCAAAATCTTCCTTTATTAATAATTCTAATTTATCTTTGCTCCACACATAAAATTTACCCTCTTCTCCTTCACTATCAGCATCTAAAGCTGAATAAAAAGCCCCTGTCTGATCAAGCAACTCTCGCTCAATAAAATCAAGACTCTCAAAAACTACCTCTCTGTAAATAGGATTCTTAAACTTTAAATATCCCTCGGAATATAAGCTTACTAACTGAGCATTATCATAAAGCATTTTTTCAAAATGAGGAGCCTTCCAAAATTTATCTACAGAATACCGAGAGAATCCCCCTCCAATCTGATCGTAAATTCCCCCAAAAGCCATTTTATTTAAAGTGAGATCTACATGATCTAATACTGCCTGATTATTTGCAAGATGCCCATAATGAAGTAAAAAACTATACGCATTTGGCATAGGAAACTTTGGGGCTCCATTACTTCCTCCCTCCTTATTGTCAAATGACTTGGTCCATTTAGCAATCATCTTATCTAAATCACTAAAAACAAATGGCTTTTCAATAGGATTCTTGACAATCATTTCTACTTGCTCAATGCCTTGTGAAAGCTTTTCTGCAAACTCCAGAACACTATTTCTATTATTTTTATAAATATTTGAAAGACTTAGAATTTTTTTCTTCCAGTCTTCCTTTCGAAAATATGTGCCGCCCCAAAAAGGCCTCCCATCAGGTAAGGCTATACAATTAAGTGGCCAACCTCCTCGCTGATTCATTAACTGAACAGCTGTCATATATATTTGATCAATATCTGGACGCTCTTCTCTATCAATCTTTATACATATAAAATTATCATTCATAATTTTTGCAACCTCCTCATCCTCAAAACTCTCATGCTCCATCACATGACACCAATGACAGGCTGAATAACCAATACTTATAAGCAACAACTTATCTTCTTTAAGCGCCTTAGCTAAAGTCTGCTCATTCCATGGATACCAATTAACAGGATTATGAGCGTGTTGTAAAAGATAAGGGCTTGTTTCATTAACTAAAAAATTAGTATATCTATGCTCTGGATTTCTTTCTGACATATTATTTTGTTGACTATTACAACTTAAAGAAATTACAATTAAAATTAAAATTAAATAAAATAATCTCACATCAAAACTATATCAATTAGCATCAAACATCTTGGTGAAATTTAAAAAGAAATAAGGAATTGTTTCTATTCCTTTTAAATAATTAAAAATCCCATAATGCTCATTAGGAGAATGTATAGCATCACTATCAAGCCCAAAACCTAACAAGATAGATTTCACATTTAACTCTTTCTCAAAGAGCGCCACAATAGGTATACTTCCACCTGATTTCACTGGAACTGGTTCCTTCCCAAAAGTTGTTTCCATGGCATGGCTTGCAGCTTTATAAGCAACTATATTAGTTGGGGATATATATGGTTCCCCACCATGATGAGGGGTTACCTTAACACTTACACTCTTTGGTGCAATATTATTAAAATAGTCCGTAAATAATTTAGTTATCTCTTTATCTGATTGGTTAGGAACTAAACGCATAGATATCTTTGCATATGCCTTTGATGGAATCACTGTCTTAGCGCCCTCGCCTATATATCCACCCCATATACCATTAACATCTAAAGTAGGTCTTACTCCTATTCTCTCCATTGTAGTATAACCTTCCTCACCATGAATATCTGATAAATCTAAGGCATCCTTATATTCTTGTAAAGAGAATGGTGCGCGAGCAATCTCTTGTCGTTCTTGCTCTGAAAGGTCAATAACCTTATCATAGAATCCTGGAATAGTGATATAATTACTTTCATCCTTCATAGATGCAATCATCTCGCATAGAATATTGATAGGATTAGCTACAGCCCCCCCATATAAGCCAGAATGCAAATCTCTATTAGGGCCTGTTACTTCGACTTCAAGATAACTAAGTCCTTTTAATCCAGTTGTAATAGAGGGTGTTGCATTAGCAATTATTCCAGTATCTGAAATTAAGATTGCATCACACGACAATTTAGATTTATTCTCCCTTACAAATAAGGATAGATTCTCAGAACCAACCTCTTCCTCTCCCTCAATCATGAATTTTATATTACATGGTAAAGTATCTGTTTTCATCATTAGCTCAAAAGCCTTTACATGCATATAAAATTGACCTTTATCATCACATGATCCCCTAGCAAAAATTGCCCCTTCTGGATGAATCTCTGTTTTTTTTATTACTGGTTCAAAAGGACCACTATCCCATAATTCTAGTGGATCCGCTGGCTGCACATCATAGTGACCATACACCAATACTGTTGGTAAATTTGGATCTATTATTTTCTCTCCATACACAATAGGGTGTCCAGGAGTTGGACATACTTCAATATTATCAGCTCCAGAATCTGCTAAAGATTCTGCTACTGCCTGAGCACAATCCAAAACATCTTTTTTATATACAGGATCAGCACTTATTGAAGGGATTTTTAACAATTCTATCAATTCATCAATAAAACGATTTTTGTTTTCTTCTATATAGTCTTTAATATAATTCATGTCTTGTTTAAGTTAAGGATTGGCCAGTCATTTCATTTGGTTTATCGATTCCCATTAATTCTAAAATAGTTGGTGCAATATCAGCTAATATTCCATTATTAATCTTGTCGTATTTTGAATTAATTAAAAAACACGGAACCGGGTTTTTACTATGAGCTGTATTGGGAGTTCCATCATTATTCAACGCATAATCGGCATTGCCATGATCAGCAATAATCAAAATAGCATAATCCTGTTTTACTGCCGCTTCTACAACCTCTGCCGTACAAAAATCCACTACTTCCACAGCTTGCTTTATCGCATCATATACTCCAGTGTGACCTACCATATCAGGATTAGCAAAATTTAGGCAAATAAAATCTGGTGTTGTTTTATTTATTTCTGAAATTGTTTCTTTACTAAGCTCGTGCGCACTCATTTCTGGCTTTAAATCATAAGTGGCAACCGAAGGAGAATCTACCATTAATCTTCTTTCACCAATAAATTCTTCTTCTCGACCTCCAGAAAAGAAATAAGTTACATGTGGATATTTTTCCGTCTCAGCAATCCTTATTTGAATTAATCCACTTTCTTGTAGTACTTCTCCCAATGTATTTTTAATATTCTTCTTCTCAAAAATCACATTAATATTATTAAATGAATCATCATAATTTGTCATTGTTGTATAATGAAGATCTAACTTTCTCATCTCAAAAGCTGGAATATTTTTTTGAGTTAAGACAGATGTTATTTCTCTACATCTATCTGTACGAAAATTAAAACAAATTACAGCATCACCATTATTTATCTTTGCGATAGGATTCCCATTATTATCAACACAAACAGTAGGTGTAATAAATTCATCCGTAATCCCTTCTACATAAAATTCTTGCATCTTTTGATTTATATTTTTTGTCTTTTCACCAACACCATTTACCATTGCATCATATGCTTTTTTAATTCTTTCCCATCTATTATCTCTATCCATAGCATAATATCTTCCCGAAACAGAAGCGATTCTCCCGCCATATAAATTACCTTCCAATTGTTTAATAAAATCTTGAGCAGATTTTGGATCACAATCTCTACCATCAGTAAAAATATGTACATAAACATCTTTAACCTCTGCATTTTGGGCAAGTTCACATAATTTATAAAGATGATCTTGATGAGAATGAATTCCTCCATTAGATACTAATCCCATCATATGTAATGGGACATTGTTTTTCTTTGCATAATCAAAAGATGCTTGTAAACTAGTATTTAGAGAGATTGAATTATTATCACATGCATTATTAATTTTAACTAAATCTTGGTGTACTATTCTTCCAGCACCAATATTAAGATGGCCAACTTCAGAATTACCCATTTGTCCTTTAGGTAGGCCCACTTGCTCTCCATCGGTTAAAAGCTCAGAATTTGGATAGTCTAAATACAAAGAATCTATAAAGGGAGTTTTAGCATTAAAGATTACATCAGATTGAGTTTTATTTCCATGCCCCCATCCGTCTAATATAATCAGTAATGTCTTTTTTCCATTCATCTTTAAACAAAAATAGAAAAACTAAAACTATACCTATTCATAAATAGCATCGAAAAAACGAGTACGCATATTCTTATGAATACCATTATCAGCTCCTAATCTTTCGGGATGAAATTGAACTGCTATCATAAAAGGATGTTTTTGTTTATCCATTACAACAGCCTCTGGCAAACCATCATATGATTCAGCAATTACTAAGATCCCCTCGGCAATATCTTTTAGCCCTTGATGATGCCAAGAATTAACTGTAAATAACGTGTCTGTAACAACACCATGAGGAAAAATCATAGAGGTATAATCCAAATTATAGCATGTAACTACTATATCATGCATCACCTCTCCATTATTCCTATGAATAACAAGATCACCAATTTCTGTTGGAATATCTCCATATAACGTTCCTCCACTTGCCACATTCATCATCTGCATTCCCCTACAAACTCCTACAAAAGGAATGTGCTTTGAAAAAGAATAATCAAATAATTTTTTCTCTATTGTATCTCGACGAAAATCTATTCTTCCACAAAGCTCAAGATTAGAACTATCTCCATAC
>JAAZYM010000049.1 GCA_014239655.1 Flavobacteriales bacterium
ATATCTTCAGATAATGAATCTGTAAGTTTAATATATAAGTCTCAGTTAAATGAAAATAATTTTTCTACACTATTAAAAGATAGTCTTGTAAAAGATATCATCTAGCAATAATAAAGGTTTATATCCTAACTTCTGGGTGATAAACTCAAATTGAGCTAATTTTAGAGAGATTAAAAATGATTTTTGTTGACCTTGAGATCCAATTTTCTTTACTGGATGGTTATTCATCTGAAAAATTATATCATCTTTATGTATCCCCACACTAGTATGAAAACTTATTCGATCTTTTACAAGACTATCTTTTAATAGTGTAGAAAAATTATTTTCATTTAACTGAGACTTATATATTAAACTTACAGATTCATTATCTGAAGATATTTCCTCATAATACTTATTAAATACGGGTGTCAATTTCTCTAAGAAAGAACTTCTCTGTTGAAATATTTCTTGGCCAAAATCAATAAGCTTATTATCATAATTTTCTAATGTAATAGGATCAAAATAATTACGCTCAGAGAATTGTTTTAACAACATATTTCTTTGCTTTAAGACCTTGTTATAGTCAATTAATTGCTTGAGATAAGATTTCTGAAATTGCGATATACTACTATCTAAATACTTTCTTCTAATATCACTTCCTTCAATAATTAGATTTGAATCCGTTGGTGAGATAATAATAATTGGATATTGACCTATATGATCAGAAAACCTTTTATATCTCTTTTGATTTTTCTTAACCACTTTTCCAACACCAATATTAAAATTACATTGGATCTCATCCTCTATATTATCTTTATTAAAAAGTCCTTTAAGCATAAAGAAATCATGATCAAATTGAATGTTCTGAGCATCAATATGATTAAAATAACTTTTTGTTAATGATAGATAATGAATCGCATCTAAGATATTAGTCTTTCCCACGCCATTATTACCTACAAAACAATTTATTTTATCATTAAATGAAAAGCTACTTTCTTTATGATTCTTAAACTGAAATATGGAAAGTTGTTTTAAATACACTATCTATTTTTATTTTTAACCTTAAGATTTTATAACATTAATCATAATGATATAATTGTTAAAAAACCTATATTTGCGATCCAAAAATAAGATTAAATGGCTAAAAAAAATAATAAAACTGATGATCAATTTGCTCAAGTTGAAGGAGCTTTAACTAGAACAGAACAATTTATAGAAGATAATCAAGATAAAATTGTTAAGATAGTTGGTGCTTTTGTTGCAATTGCAGCACTTATTTTAGGATATCAAAATTTTTATTTAGAACCATTAGAGAAAGAAGCACAAACAGAAATCTTTAATGCAGAAATCTATTTTGCTAAAGACTCTTTCAGTCTAGCTTTAAATGGTGATGACCAATATTTAGGATTCTTAGATATTGCTGATGATTACTCAAGTACAAAAGCAGGTAATTTAGCAAATTATTATGCTGGATTATCTTATCTATATTTAGGAGAGTTTGAAAATGCAATCGACTACCTAGAAGCTTTTGATTCAGATGATATTATCTTATCTTCTCTTGCCATTGGTTGTATTGGTGATGCATACATGGAATTAGGAGATCAAGATAAAGCAATGGATTATTATGAAGATGCAGCTGAGAATAATAATAATGAATTTACTACTCCACGTTTTTTGATGAAGCAAGCAACAGTTCATGAATTACAAGGAAATTATGAAGAGGCTCTTGAGCTTTATAACATTATTAATGATGACTACAGACCATCAAGAGAAGGTCAAAATGTGGCTAAATATATTGCCAGAGCAAAAAATAGGTAATTTAGTTCTCCCCTATGGCTACTAAAAACAATAATCTTTCAGGTTATAATAAAGAATCACTTCCTGATGTTTCAGGATTGAGATTTGGTATTGTTGTTTCTCAATGGAATAAAAACATTACCGATGGCTTATATAAAGGTGCTAACTCTACTTTAATTGATTGTGGTATATTAGAAAAAAATATTGAGAAATTAAAAGTTCCTGGAAGCTTTGAATTAATATATGGAGCTAAAATACTTGCTAAAAGAAAATGTGATGCAATTATATGTCTTGGAAGTATAATTCAAGGTGAAACAAAACATTTTGATTATGTATGTCAAGGGGTAACTAATGGAATCAAGGATTTAAATATCTCTCTTGAAATACCAGTTATATTTGGAGTTCTTACAGACAATACAATGGATCAAGCAATTAATCGCTCTGGAGGGAAACATGGTAATAAGGGAGTTGAAGCGGCTATTACTGCAATAAAAATGGCAGATTTAAACCAAAATTAATTTTGTAAAGATTAATATTAAATCTAAAAAGAAAAAAGTATAAATTTGTCGACCTAAAAAATTGGTCTCGTAGCTCAGCTGGATAGAGCATCTGCCTTCTAAGCAGAGGGTCACAGGTTCGAATCCTGTCGAGATCACAAAGCCTCTCTAGTAGAGGCTTTTTTTATTTGTCAGGGTAGCAGGATTGCGCACCTTTCAACTTTCACATGCTTTAAACAAGTTTTGAAACTAAAAATTGCACCTCTTTTTGTACTGGCAATCAATCTAGTAATTCAAACTTAAGAAAATTATTTGATTTTCTGGGTAATCAGTTATTTTTTAAAATAATAAATCTGAGTTGGATATCAGTAAGGCCCACTCAAATGAGTGGGTTTTATTATTTTTGCGATTATGTCCATAGAGAAATATATAGCTGATTTACCACAACCACAGAAGGATTCTGTAGAGGAGATAGTATCTGTCATAAGAAAATATTTACCAAAAGGATTTCATGAACAAATAAATTATGGAATGCCATCATGGGTAGTGCCTCACTCAATATATCCTGAGGGCTATCATTGTTCACCTGAACTTCCTTTGCCATTCTTAGGGATCTCATCAAGAAAAAATTTCATTTCATTATATCATATGGGTATTTACGCTAATGAATCTTTGATGAATTGGTTTGTCAATGAATATCCAAATCATTGTAAATACAAATTAGATATGGGGAAAAGCTGCATTCGTTTTAAAAAGTTAGAAGATATTCCTTTTGAACTTATTGGAGAATTATGTTCTAAAATGACAGTAAAAGAATGGATTACTGTCTACGAGAAAGAAATAAAAAATTAAAAAAGTTCGAAATAAGGACCGTAAGGCCCACCAAAAAGAAACCCACTCAATTGAGTGGGTTTTATTATTTTTACATAAATAATTTTCGATAATGAAATTCAAAAAAATAATAGTCAGACTTATAAGCATAATAATATGTCTGATAATAATCTATATAG
>JAAZYM010000039.1 GCA_014239655.1 Flavobacteriales bacterium
CTACTATATCATCATTACTATCTTTATAAAAGCCCGGTAATTTTCCAGTAAATTTATAGAACGCAGCTAAAGACAGATTATATTTATTAAAACTATACAATAGACTAGACCTAAAAGAATGAGAATAACTAAATTGAATTACATCCTCCTCTTCTGACAAATTGTTATGTCTACCTATATGACTAGAACCTATTGTAAGTGTCAAATTATCATCAGAGAAAGAACACCTATTTGACACACCCAATGTCTTATATTTACCAATATTGAAATAGCTATACTCTGTAGAAGAAGGAGATTGAGCTAATGATATAAGATTATTAATATCGTTATAGAAAAACTTTGTTCCTACAGCATATTTAAATGAATTATGCTTATTATCATAGTCTATACTAAACTGATAATTATTAGATGTCTCAGCATCTAAATCTCTATTACCAACTATATTATGGTTTACATCTACAAATTCAAAGAAAAGCTCTTTTAACGTTGGAGAACGAAAGCCCTTAGCAATAGAGCATCGAAATTTCAAGTTATTATGACTCATTAACGCATTTAGGGATGGTATTAAAGGAACTTTAAATTTTGAATTATAACTCAACCTTAATGCTGGCCTTAAAACAAAAGAATTAATTGGTTTCCATTCTGAACTAAAATACAATGCATGATCACCTAAACTCCTAGAGTCATGAGTGATTCTAGCACCTTTTACATTTTCAATTTTAGAATCAAACCCTAATTGATAATTAAAATTAGGCAACTTTATAGAAGAAAAAACAATATTATTCATGAACAGACTAAAATCTGAAGTATCCTGATCATCTGTACTATAAGTAAGCAACTCCTGTAAAGTTGTTAGGTCTTTAAAATAGGTGTTCTTGACTCTATTATATTTATTATAGGAAGATAATACTTTAATCTTCTCCTCTTTATTAAAATTAAATGTAAAATCAATACCTAAATTATTTCTTCTAGTATAGTAATAATCATCAAAAGCTGTCTCATAATAAGGTAATCTAGGGAAACCAAGATTAGTAATCTTCTCATAAAACGACTCATAATAAAAACGGGAAATATATTTTTTAGATTTAGTAAAAAACTGCAATTTCCCAAAATACTGTTCCTTGGGATTCCAAAGCTTAACTCTATTTGTATCTGCTAATTGAGCAGTCGGTAATAATTGAAAATCCTCATCCTTTGACCATCCATCAAAATAATTTCTTCCTCCATTAAAAGAAAATATATTCTCTTCTAACTTATATGAAAGAGCAAGGTCAGCATTATAATGACCAGCAGATTCATAATACAGATTATAATTTGATGAGAAATTATCTTTCTGATCAGTAATACTAATAAGATTTATCGCCCCTGCTAAAGCATCTGAACCAAAATTAACGGATAGTGGGCCCTCTATAATCTCTACCCTTTCAATATTATTTAAATTTATCTGACTAAGATCAATATTTCCATCTAACCGCCCAATAACAGGTACTCCATCGATTAATATCTTGATATTCTGACCAGAAACACCTTGTATTGAAATACTACTTCCAAGGACATTATCATTACTTATACGCATATTTAACTGCTTATCAAGTAATTCCTTTAATGAATTAGCTCCTTGTGATTCTATCTGTTCTCTATTAATTAATGTAGCTTTCTGTATAACATCAGAATTATTAATTGGATTAATCTGAGCAGTCACAAAAACCTGATCTAAGATTATATTCTCTTTTTCTAATACGATAACTGTATCTTCAGAAGATATATAAGCCTGAATATTTAGATAACTTACATGAGAAATCCTAACCTTTAATCTTTTGTAATTATCAAAGATCTTGTCTGAAAGATTAATAACTCCATCGCTATCACTTATATACTTTTGATTACCCTGTATATCTAGAAACTCAACATAAACATCAGAAATTGGTTCATCATTATGATTAATAAAAGCAAGTGTTTGACCATTAATAATAATAGAATGTAATAAAACAACTAAAATAATTATTAATCTCATAAAAAACACCTCACATGAGCAAGGATATATCTATTAATTCACAACTAATTTCTTCTGTAATACAGTGCCCTGTGAATTAATTCTAACCACATATACCCCTTGCTTTAAATTAGATGTATTAACTCGTTTTGCTTGAAAACCGGCACCATAAAAAATATCTGAGAACACACTTTTACCAGTAATATCATAAATCTCTAATTCAACATAATCAGAAAGATTATCATAAATAATGGTTATATCATTATTTACAATTGGATTAGGAAAAATTTCAAATGTTGAGACATCTGAATTAGCATTAATTATTGATGTTGAGCCACCAGTCATTTCTTGTGTGTTAAACTCAACAATACCTGTCGAACTACCCTCAAATGAAGTAAAAACAATTCTCCACACCCTATCATTTAAATCCTTAACAAAATAACATCTGTTTGGATCTAAAACATAACTAAATATTGACATATCAAAATCTTTCCAATCATGACCTATTATATCTATCTCTGTCATCATTGTATGTTGAGTATAATCAGTATATGTATTTGGATCTGGTAAATTATCTACCTGAGCAACTTGTACTCCACTATTTGACAACACACCAGCAACACTATATGTCATACCCTGTACTGGTGTTATATATTTTGTAAATGTAATATCCCAATCTTCACTTGCAGGCTCCCTATTTAATGAAGTATTCTGATCAAGTGAATAATACGCGAAATTTCTATCTGAAAAGAAAGACTGCGTGATAGTTGTATTTACTTGATTTGAACCATCAAGATTAGCATATTGAAAATCATACTCTCCATTAGCTAGTTGTTTTATCCATAATTTCTTCCAGTTTCCACCAACAGTCTTTATTGCATATATAGAATCTCCAGTAACAAAATGTGTAACTATACTATACATACCCCAGCCCATATCAAACATAGAAGTACTATTTTTATCAAATGCACCTATAAACCAATTAGTATCAGAATTATGAATTGGAATCCAACTAGATATATTTGAAGAATTAAAAGCATTCCAATCTGTAGTATCTCCTAATGGATATAGATAAAGTTCTGTTCCCATACCACCATTTATTCTTATAGAAGAAGACATCGCTCCTGTTGAAAATGCAAGATCCCAATCAGCATTATCTACATTAGCTACCTCTCCATTTTCCATACTATAAAAACTTTGATTTGTATAAGATGGTTGTAAAGAAATAGATTGAGTCTGCGCATAAATGCTATATGTGAAAATCATGGTTAAAACCAATGAGTATAGTTTTTTGTTCATGTTATTTAATTAAAATTTTGAACAAAATTAAACTTGAAATCTGTACTAAATCTGTATGAAACTACTATATAATAGAAAATTATTTCTTAATTAATTTAACAAACAATTCTTTACCTTTCCTTGATGGTATTGAATTGTATGAAGGCTCAAAAATATTTAACTCAAATGATGATAAAAAATATTTTATATACTCTTCTTTAGATCCTCCATAGGGCGGATGATCTTTATACATTGGAGCATTAAAAAAAACACCAACTAATCTTCCATTCTTATTTAATAAAGAATGTGCCTTTCTTGCATATTCAAATCTTCTTTCTACAGCTATAGCACAAAAAAATGTTTGTTCTACAATTAAATCATAATTCCCATCAGCACTAAAGAAATCAACACATAAAATATTCTCTTCAGGAAAATTATTTGTTCTAGATTTAAAGTTCTCTAATGCTTTTTTAGAGAAATCAAGCACATAAACATTCCTAAAACCTAAATTAAAAAGATATTCAGCCTCATAAGAATTTCCGCAACCTGGAATAAGGATAGATATATTTTTAT
The DNA here is from genome assembly GCA_014239655.1 of Flavobacteriales bacterium. GTDB lineage: Bacteria > Bacteroidota > Bacteroidia > Flavobacteriales > BACL11. The sequence goes on from JAAZYM010000039.1 coordinate 3,845, forward strand.
CTACTAGCTGATCAAAATAATCTTTCAAAGGAGTAGTAATATAACCAACATCCCAACCTGTATTATTGCCTAGATATCTATCATTCCATGAATTACTATCTAAATTCATAGAAACCTACTCTTTCCAGTTAGCAATGAAGACATTTGTATTTCTAGTTCCTCCATTATTTCTATTAGATGAAAATGTAATTTTTTTACCATCATTGGAAAAAACAGGAAAAGAAGCAAATTTTTCATCATATGTTATTTGCTCTAAATTATTACCATCAATATCTATCATATATAGATTAAAAGGGAACCCCATAATACTTTCATGATTTGAACAGAATATAATCTTTTCATTACTAGGATGAAAAAATGGAGACCAATTAGCATCTCCAAGATTTGTAACTTGTCTTAAGTTGGAGCCATCTACATTGCATATATATATTTCCATTTTAGTAGGCTGAACTAATCCATTTGACAAAAGCTCTTTATATTCTTCAATTTCTTCTTTATTTTTTGGCCTAGATGCTCTAAAAACCAACTTTTTTCCATCATGAGAGAAAAATGCACCTCCATCATAGCCCAATTGATTTGTGACTTGTCTTATTTCAGATCCATCAATATTACATGTATACAATTCTAAATCACCCGATCTGATAGATGTAAACACTATCTTATCTCCAGTTGGAGAAACTGTTGCCTCAGCATCATATCCAGGAGTATCTGTCAATTGAGAAACAATATTCCCATCTAAATCAGCAATGAAAATATCATATGAATCATAAATTGGCCAGACATATTTTCCATTTACTCTTCTTTCTGGAACATGAGGACATTTTGCATCTTCAAGATGTGTTGATGCATATATTATAGTGGAATCTCCAGGCATAAAATATGAACAAGTAGTTCTTCCTAAGCCCAAACTAACCATCTTAGGCATCTCATTATTAAGATTGTAATTATTTGTATCAATAATGTATATTTGATCACAGCTCTGACCCCACTTCTCATTAGTAGCTTGAAATATTAATTTAGAATCATCAAAACTCCAGTAAGCTTCTGCATTTTCACCTCCAAAAGTCAATTGCTTCATATTCTCGAAATGAACCTCTTGAGGGTAAATTAATGTATTGCTTTCCGATTGAGAACTTTTATTATTAGTATTATTACAAGAAAATAATACCAATAGAATTATTGAATAAAAAGAATATTGTTTCATATTTTTACGAAAATTTTCGACAAAAATAATTCTTTTAATTATGAAAAAAACAATAATCTATACATTATTTTTAATCTTCTCAAGCTGTACTCTATCAAACCAAAATAAAGAAGAAACTATCAACAAAATGATAGATGAAGTCACCTATTTAGCTTCAGATGAACTAGAAGGAAGAGAGACCGGAACAGACTCTGAAAAATTAGCAGCTGATTATATTAGTTCAAAATTTAATGAATATAATCTAATCGAAAAAGGAACCCAAGGTTATCTACAATATTTTGATGCTACAATTAAAGAAAATCCTCATACTCAGACTATTAAGAAGAAGATCAAAGGAATTAATGTTGTTGGTTATATTGATAATAGTCAAGATGAAACAGTTATTATAGGAGCTCACTATGACCATTTAGGTTATGGTCACTTTGGCTCACTATATGATGGAGAAAAAGAAGTGCACAATGGAGCAGATGATAATGCAAGTGGAGTAAGTATAATGATCAATCTAGCAAAAACCTTAAATAAAATAAAAGAATATAATTATTTATTTATTGCTTTCTCAGGAGAAGAACATGGGCTTTTTGGCTCATCATTCTATGCCAAAAACCCAACTATTGATTTAAAGGATGTAAGATTCATGATTAATTTTGATATGGTAGGAAGACTAAATGAAGACAAGACTTTAGCCATCAATGGAATTGGAACAAGTAGCTATTGGGACGAACTAATTAATGATGCTAATATTTATAACTTTAAGCTAAAGACAACAGAATCTGGAATAGGGCCATCTGACCACACATCATTCTACCTTCAAGATATTCCATCAATTCATTTTTTTACTGGGCAACATGAGGATTATCACAAACCATCTGATGATGTTGAAAAAATAAATTTTGAAGGAATGTTTGAAATTTATAATTACGTTAAAAATATTATAAGCTCTTCAATAAAAATTGAAAACTTTGATTTTGTTCAAACAAAAAGTGACTCTACAACTACACCAAGATTTAATGTAACCCTTGGAGTAATGCCAGATTATCTATTTGATGGAGAAGGAATGAGAATTGACGGCATATCAAAAGGAAAGACAGCAGAAAAATTTGATATTCTTAAGGGAGATATAGTAATAAAGATTGGTGATGTTGAGGTCCCTGACATGATAGGTTATATGGAAGGCCTAAGTAAATTTGAAAAAGGAGATTCTGCTGTAGTAAAGATAAAAAGAGGTGAAGAGACAATTAGTAAATCTATTGTCTTTCAATAAAAAGTCTACTCCTTAGAATTCATAACCTTCATTTGTATATTTATGGATTCCTGATGTATTGCTCTTAAGAGAAGAATTAGAAACTCATTACTAAGCCCCTCTTTAATTCCTTTACCTGTTCTATCTTGTAAAATATATTTCCAACGTTCAGGCTGGAGAATAGTTATATCATTATTCTTTTTATCTAATCCTATAAGTTGTGCTAAATGCATTCTTTCTCTTAAAACATCTATTAACTTATCATCTAATCTATCTATCTGTGATCTTAACTCCTTTAATGAGCTAGCAACCTCTTTATCTGTTACATCTCTATTCCTTATTATTAAGTTATCTTGGAGTTCTTTTAACTCCATAGGATTTAATTGCTGTTGCTGATCACTTAAAGCATTTTTCGGGTCAATATGAGTCTCAATCATTAAACCATCAAAATTTAGATCCATAGCTGTTTGAGAAACCTCTTTAACAAGCATCTTATCTCCAGCAATATGACTAGGATCGCAAATTAAAGGAATCCCGGGCACTAATCGCTTTAACTCTACTGGAAGTTGCCACTGAGGAATATTTCTATATTTCTTTGAACCATAAGCAAAAAAACCTCTATGAACTGCAACTATCTTTTTAACACCTGCATTATAGAACCTTTCAATAGTACCTAACCAAAGATCTATATCTGCATTAAGAGGATTTTTTACAAAAACAGGAATATCAACCCCCCGCAAAGACTCTGCTATATCTTGGATAGCAAAAGGATTTCCTGTTGTTCGTGCTCCGATCCAGAGCATATCAATATTATGTTTTAATACTTGTTCAACATGTTTTGGCTTAGCCACCTCTGTAATAACCTTAAGACCAGTTTCTTCCTTAACATTTTTCAACCATTCCAAAGCAGGTGTTCCAACACCTTCAAAACTATTAGGACGTGTTCTTGGTTTCCATATACCGGCTCGAAAAATACTTGTATTAGTTTTTTTTAACTCAATAGCTGTAGCAAGCATTTGCTCATTAGACTCAGCACTACATGGACCAGC
>JAAZYM010000051.1 GCA_014239655.1 Flavobacteriales bacterium
CTGTGATGGTGGAGAATAGTTAGATTCTGTACCTCCACAATAGAAGGCTTTCATCTTATACTCATAAGTAGTTCCAGAGGTTAGGTTCTGTAAGGTTTTAGTAGTCGTATTTAAACCAAAGTTACATAGACCATTACCAACACCAGCTGACTTGGTAGTCCAGGATGGAGCGCCTACCTCTCTATATCTGACATAGTACTTCCAAACCATATTACAAGAGTCATTCATATTATCCCAAGAAATTTGTGCTTTAGAATCAGTAACCCAATCAGTTGTTAAAACAGCTGGTTCAGCATTTGGAGGGTTACAATAATAACACGATGAATCATCAACAGTAGCTAAAGAGTCATAATTGAAAGCTAGAGAATCTGTACATCCAGAAACTGGTGGGATCCATGCAGCAATAGCATTATCTAATTGACTTTCAATAGTAGAGTATGAACTTGTTGTAACACAATATGCAGGACATAGTGTGGTATAAGATCTATCTGGATATACCACAAAATAACTTGGAGTATAATATAACTGATAATTTATACCAACAGGAGAGACATCATCTGCAATAGGAAATGTCACTCCATATGTAGACATAAAATTTGCAATATCAGTGCTATCTGTAGAAGAATTAACTTCTAAACCTAAAAACCGAGCAACATTTGTTCCATTAGGACCATTTGTTTGGTATGAATTTTCAGTTCCAGGAGCATAAGCAATACAATGACCACAAGTAACACTTAAAAGCTCTAAAACCATTACATATCCACTATCTAAATAATTATATAATGTATGTGATGTTCCATTAATATCTGTTACAGTAAAATTTGGAGCATATCCAGTTCCATTTAACATACCTGTTTGAGAGAAGCTAGAAAAACTACAACATATTACTAGCAATAATAAATATATTCTTTTCATAATATCAACTTTGATTTACTACAAATATAGTAAAAAAAGTAAAAAAAATAAAGCATAAATACTAGATTAAAGTATATTTGCTTTTATGAAAAAGCAATGGATAGAAGATATAGAAAAAGCTTGGCAAGACAGAGCACTTCTAAGTAATAAAAACACTCAAGAAACAATACGTGAGATTATTGAAGAAGTAGATAAAGGAAGGATCCGTGTTGCTACTCAATCAAATGATCAATGGCAAGTTAATGATTGGGTTAAAAAAGCTATTATACTTTATTTTCCAATCCAAAAGATGAAAACTATTGAGGTAGGTCCTTTAGAATTTTATGATAAGATGAAATTAAAATCAAATTATAAAGAACTAGGAGTTCGTGTAGTCCCTCATGCAATAGCTAGATATGGAGCATTCCTGGCTAGTGGTGTTATTATGATGCCATCATATGTAAATATTGGTGCATATGTTGATTCAGGAACTATGGTTGATACATGGGCTACAGTTGGTTCTTGTGCTCAGATTGGAAAGAATGTACATCTCTCGGGTGGTGTAGGGATTGGTGGTGTTCTTGAGCCAATTCAAGCTTCCCCAGTAATAATAGAGGATGATGCCTTTATAGGTTCAAGATCAATCATTGTTGAAGGAGTAAGAATAGAGAAAGAAGCAGTACTTGGAGCTAATGTTGTTATAACATCATCTACAAAAATCATAGATGTCAGTGGTAAAAAGCCAATAGAACATAAAGGGATAGTTCCTTCTAGATCTGTGGTCATTCCCGGTACAACAAAAAAAGATTTTCCAGCTGGAGAATATGAGGTTCCTTGTGCATTAATAATTGGAAAAAGAAAAGAAAGCACCAATAAGAAAACTTCTCTTAACGATGCCTTAAGAACATTTAATGTAGCTGTATAGATGCGTATTGGATTTGATGCAAAAAGAGCGTTTACAAACAACACAGGATTAGGCAACTATTCTAGAGACACAATAAGAATACTTAGCAAATCTTTTAAAGAAGATTTCTATTTATATACTCCCAAAAAATCAGATAATCAGAGATTAAACTTTACAAAAGATAGACTAAATATACATATAAGAACTCCAAAAAATATATTTAATAGGCTATTAAGCTCCTATTGGAGAAGCAAAACTATTCTAAAAGACTTGATAAAAGATAAAATTGATATTTATCATGGACTGAGTCATGAAATACCAATTGGAATTGAGCAAACAAATATCAAATCTGTTGTTACCATTCATGATCTTATCTACCTTAGATATCCAAAACTTTTCTCATCAATTGACAGAAAGATCTATGATAAAAAATTCAGATCAGCTTGTATAAGAGCAAACAGTATAATTGCTGTTAGTGAACAAACAAAGCAAGATATTATTAGTTTCTTTAAGATCCCAGAAGAAAAAATACAGGTTATATATCAAGGATGCAGTACAATCTTCCAACAAGAGATAGACAAGCAAGAGATCCATAAAGTAAATGAGAAATACAATGTGTTTAACAACTTTCTTATATATGTGGGGACTATAGAAGAAAGAAAGAATCTTTTAACCTTATTACAGTCATTAAAACAACTTCCTCGACATAATTTAATAATAATTGGAGATGGAAAAAAATACAAACAAGAATGCATGCGATATATTAAAGAAAATAATCTTGAACAAAGAATAAATGTACTGTCTGGATTAACTCTGCATGAGATGGCATGCATGTATCAACAGGCCCAAATTCTTATTTATCCATCTCTCTTTGAAGGATTTGGTATCCCTATTATTGAAGCATTATTTAGCAAAACTCCTGTTATTACTAGTAAAGGAGGCTGCTTTCATGAAGCAGGAGGTCCTGACTCAATTTATATTGACCCTAAATCAAGCGAAGAAATTGTTACCGCGATTAAAAATATAGATAAGGATAAAGATCTTAGAGAAAAGATGATAAACAATGGACATAACTATGTGCAAAAATTTACCGACGAAAAGATTGCAACTAACTTAATGAAATTTTACAAATCATTAATATGATAGAACAAGAAGTAGAAAATTCATTAAAAATACTACAAAAAGGAGGTGTTATCTTATATCCTACTGATACAATATGGGGTATCGGCTGTGATGCTACTAACAAAGCAGCCGTCAAGAAGATATACCAATTAAAAAAAAGAGCAAAAAACAAAGCACTAATTATCCTAATTGCCGAATACACAAATATATATAAGCTAGTAGATCAAGTATCCCCAAATGCATATAAACAGATGCATCAGAACAAGCCAACAACAGTAATTTTTGATAATGTAAAGAATATCGCTCAAGAAATATTAGCAGATGACAAAAGTGCTGCAATAAGATTAGCCAATGATGAGTTTTGTCAGAAATTAATTATAAAACTGGGCCAGCCATTAGTATCAACATCTGCAAATATAAGTGGTGGAGATAATCCTAAAAGATTCTCAGACATTAATAAAGAACTAATAGAAAATGTAGATTATATAGTAAATTTACGCCACGATGAAATAATGGATACTCCATCATCAATAATAAAATTAAAAGAAGATGGAAGTATAGTAAAATTAAGATAATGAATTATAAAGACTCATTACATAACCCTATCTTTTCAACTATCTCAAAGATAGCTGATCAACTGAATTACCCAACATATGTAGTGGGTGGATGGGTTAGAGATTTGCTATTAGATAGAAAGAGAAAAATAGAAGATATTGATTTTGTATGCATAGGCAGTGGAATAACACTTGCTAAAAAAATATCAGAAGAACTAGGTGAGAAAGCAGTCTTAAAAGTCTTTAAAAATTTTGGGACAGCAATGATATCCTATAAAGGAGAAAATTATGAGTTTGTTGGAGCAAGAAAAGAATCATACAGAAGAGATTCTAGGAAACCTATTGTTGAAGATGGAACTCTTGAGGATGATCAAAACAGAAGAGACTTTACTGTAAATGCAATGGCATTACAACTTAATAGTAAAGAATATGGTGACTTCCTAGATCCATTTAATGGTAAAGATGATTTGAAAAAGAAAATAATCAAAACACCATTAAACCCAAATACTACCTTTGATGATGATCCTTTAAGAATGATGCGTGCAATAAGATTTACTACTCAGTTAAATTTTACAATTGATCAAGAAACATTAGATGCAATAAAAAAGAATGCAGAAAGACTAGAGATAATATCACAAGAGAGAATAACTGATGAGCTTAACAAAATTATCCTAACAACAAAACCATCTATTGGCTTTAACCTACTATTTGACACTAATCTTCTTCACCAATTCTTTCCCGAAATGTGTAACCTACAAGGAGTTGAAAAAATAAATAATCACCTACACAAAGATAATTTCTATCATACATTAGAAGTATTAGATAACATCTCATTAAATACAGATGATATTTGGTTAAGATGGGCAGCAATTCTTCATGACATTGCTAAACCACAAACAAAAAAATACGAAGAAGGTATTGGATGGACATTTCATGCTCATGAGTATATTGGAAGTAAAATGGTTAAAGGAATATTTAAAAGATTAAAACTTCCATTAAACCACAAAATGGAGTTTGTAAAAAAGATGGTTGCACTACATCTTAGGCCAATAGTTCTCGCCCAAGACATTGTATCAGACTCGGCAATAAGAAGACTATTGTTTGATGCTGGTGATGATATTGACCATCTAATGATACTATGTGATGCTGATATAACCTCTAAGAATCCTAATAAAGTAAAAAAATATCTAGACAACTTTCAGCTTGTAAGAAAAAAACTAAAAATAGTTGAAGAAAAAGATAGAATTAGAAATTTCCAACCTCCTATTAATGGAAATGAAATCATGCAAATATTTAACATCTCTTCTGGAAAAGAAATTGGTCAGCTAAAAAAATTAATTAAAGATGCAATCCTTGATGGTGTAGTAGAAAACAATAAAGAGGATGCATTAACTTTCTTAACTGATAAAGCAAAAGAACTCAATATAAAAAAGAGAAATGAAATATAGTATTAGTGTCTTTTTAGAATCAAAGGATGATGTAATAAGAAAAATAGAAATTGATTCTAAATGCTCATTATTTGAATTACATAATTTCATTATAGAATGTTTTGATCTTCAAAAAAATGAACTTGCTTCATTCTATATTACCGACCAAGAACTTGAAATTATAGAGGAGATTCCATTGTTTTCTTTTGAAGAAAACAACAATAGAAATATGGAAGACACAGAATTAGAATCAATACTTAATTCTAACAATAATAAATTAATATATGTATACGATTATATGTTGATGTGGAGATTTCTAGTTGAATTGACTAATGATGTAGGAGAAATTAAAGAAAAGAAATGTATATCAAGTATTGGTGTAATGCCAAAAGATGCTCCTGAAGTAAATTTCACTGCTAATACAGAGGATAAGTATAATGAAGATTCTTATGAGGATGAATACAATCAAGATGACGAATCCTATTAAAAAAAAACTTATTGTTATCCTTGGTCCCACTGCTAGTGGAAAAACATCCTTAGGTGTTAAAATTGCTAAAAAACTAAATACTGAAATTTTATCAAGTGATTCAAGACAATTCTATAGAGAACTTATAATTGGAACGGCAACCCCATCACAAGCAGAACTAAAGTCAATTAATCACCACTTCATAAATCATATTTCAATAAAAGACACATACAATATTGGAGAGTATGAGAAAGATTCTATCACAAAAATAGAGTCATTATTCAAAGATTATGATAACCTACTACTTGTTGGTGGTTCAGGGCTATATATTGATGCTATTTGTAAAGGAATTGATATTCTTCCTAATATTCCAAAAGAAATTAGAGAAGATATAAATAACAACTTTTTAGAGAAAGGATTAAACTGGCTACAAAATAAAACTAAAGTAATTGATCCAGATTATTACAAATATGTAGACACTAAAAATCCACAAAGACTTAAAAGGTGTTTAGAAATCTTTACAGCAACAGGCAATAAAATTTCCAGTCTACATAATAAAAAATCTAAAAAAAGAAATTTTGATATAATTAAAATTGGCATAAAAACAGAACGAGAAATATTATATAATAGGATTAATAATAGAGTGGATCAAATGATAAATGATGATTTAATTGAAGAAGCTAAAAAATTATTAAAATATCGTAACTACAATGCATTAAACACAGTTGGATACAAAGAGCTTTTTGACTATTTTGATGGAAAAGAAAGCTTAAAAAATACAATAGAAAATATAAAACAAAATACTAGAAGATTAGCAAAACGTCAATTAACATGGTTTAAGAGAGATAAACAAATAAAATGGTTTACTACTGAAGAATATGAGGGTATTCTAAAAACTATCTTAAAATAGTAACTGTTCCTTTTATTGGAGAATATCCATGACCTAATTCAATATGATAAAAGTACACCCCATCAGGAACATCATTTCCTTTTTCTGTTTTACCATCCCATGGATTTTCATATCCAATAGATTCAAAAACTTTTCTTCCAAAGCGACCATAGACCTTAATTTCTGTATCAGCATATAAGTATGCTTGCTCAAGATTCCAAAAATCATTAACCTGATCATTATTAGGAGTAAATACATTAGGAACACATTCTTCTGTCATAGCAGTAATTGTAAAGAGAGTATCCAAAGCACAAGCATTATTATCCATAACAGTCACAGATAAAGGACCTGGGGACAAAGCTAAATTTGTAATACTATCTGTATCCCCATTAGACCATAAATAAGTATATGGATCTGTTCCTCCATTTACAGAAATGGATAACTCAACATCTAGATTTTCCAGATCACATTCTATTAACTCATTCGCTGGATCTAAATCAAGTAAAATAGGGTCAATTGTAAAGAAAGTATCAATTGTACATCCATCCTTATCTGTAACTTCTAACCAATGATCTCCTGGACAAATATTTGCTTGCTGAGTAGATATTCCACTGGAAGGACCCCATAGATAAGTATATGGTCCAAATCCCCATAAATTGGAATCTGGTAATACAGTAGTTATCTCTAAATTAACTATAACATCTAAAAGATAAAAATCAACAACTAAAGTATCTTCAACATAACATCCATTACTTTGATCTGTTGTTCTAACAACATAAGTGCCCTCGCATAAGTTAATAACATCAGAACCTATAGCAACTACATTGTTTAGATCATATATATAGAACCATTCATAATTAAAATTCGTTCCAGAAGACAGAGGATCTACAACCACTTTAGAAAGGTGATTTGAATCATTATATGAAACAGTAGTGATTAATTCATATGGAATTAAATTAAATCCAACAGAATCAGTGTTTCCACATGAATCTGTTGCAATAACCCAACAACTCTCTACCATAATATTACTTATAGATTGCGTGGTCTCTCCAGTACTCCACAAATATGTTATTGGTAGAGTACCCCCGCTAGTTTGAATACTTGCAGATCCACCATCAGAACAGAGCGGATTATTTGATGTAGAGTCCGAAATAAAGAACTCATCAGGCTGAGTAATTTCAATGTTATTTGAAATAGCACATCCATTATTATCAGTAACATCACAAGACCATAAACCAGCACCAACAACTGTCTGAGATGAAGTAGACATATTACTCCACGATATATCAAAAGGTCCAGTTCCACCAGAAATTAAAGCTGATATAGAGGTTAATCCTCCATAACAAGGAAGAGGATTTATATAATTATCAAAATCAAGTGTTAATGAATCAGGCTGATTTAACGTTATTGTTATACTATAGTCACATAAATTATCATCAGTAATATTTAGCGTGTAATCCCCTATCGATAATCCAAATAATGAATCACTTATACCTGTTCCATTTGACCAACTTAGATTATATGGAGCTTGACCTCCATTAACATCTACATGAATAACACCATCACTATATCCATAACAAGAAGGTGAGCTTAAAGTGCTATTTACAGAGATAGGGTCATTCTGATCTACATCAAAATAAAAATACTGAGCACATCCAATTGAATCCTCAATCAATAAAAAGTAACTTCCCGCATATAGACTATCTGCTAAAGTATTCTGACCTATATTTCCACCCCACTGAAAATCATATGGAGTATTACCACCAAAGATACTGTCAATCACAATAGACCCTGTAGGCTCTCCATAACAATCAGCATCATTAATTGTCTCATTTATAAAAAGTTCAAAATCTGCTTCGCAATGAACAGATATTGTATCTCCACATCCATATAATGTATCTTGAACAACAATATCATAATCACCCTCCCCAACAAGTAGAGAATCAGACATTGAACTAGATTCTAACCAATAATAATTCTGTGTTCCTTGTCCTCCAGAAACACTATCAATAAAAAACCAAATACTATCTGTAATACATAGAAGAGGAGTTAACTCAGTAGTAAATACCTCATAAGGGGCAGGTTCAGTAATACTAAATACTGTATCTATAAGACAACCTACACTATCCATAACAGTGATATTATACGTTCCCATAACTAAATTATCAAATCGTATACTATCAATAACTAATGAAGAATCACTTAACATCGCAAGCTGAGAAAAATTATTGGAGACGACCAGTTCATCACTTCGATATATGGTGTCATTATTACTATTCAAAATATAGTAAGAATAGTTTCTTGTTGAATGAAATTTTCTTCCACCATTAATTGTGATTTTTACACTTCCATCCTGACCTTCAAAACAACTCACATTTGTAATTTGAAGGGTGTCAATCATTATTGGATATGGATTGTTGATTCTTCTATAACCTAAAGTGTCTGTACATCCTATTGCATCTGTAACAACAATGTTATAAAAGCCTGCTGATACATTACTTAAAGTATTAGTAGAATCACCTATTTGAACTTGATTTGCTCCTAATAAATTACTTGAATTAAACCATTGATAAGTATAGAACTCATCTCCAGTTGTATCATTTGGTGAATAGAAACCTAATGAATCAATAGTACTTGAATCTGGATCAAAAATTATACCCCCATAAGTAGGAGCAATCAATATACCTGAAGAATCACCAAAACATTGTATTTTTTTTTCCTGACCAAGACCTACTGTAACAGGACAAGGGATGAAAAAAACATAATCAATAAATTCAAATGAAGATTGATCAAATACCGTAACCCTATGCTTACCACATTGAGTTGAGAAGATTGTATCATTTGTAGAATTAATAGCATATAAACTTGTGTCTAAAAAATACCATGACGTATCATCATAAGGTTGAAATTGCCACTCATCTTGTTCTAAGATATAAGAACTACTTGATAAATCTATCTTTATAAAAGCAGTATCATTATAACAATCTATCCCTTGTATAGATACTGAATCAATCTGCGCATTACTTTCTAAAAAAAATAGAACACTAAAAACAATTAGAAAGATTTTTTTCATTTTATAAATTTTAGTAGCAAATATACCTAAATATTCTTTGTTTTCTAAATAAGATCAAAATCTAATATGTCACCTTCATGAGCTAAGAAAGTGTTGCTAAATATCTCTCTAGACTCTGAAAGCAATATGTTTAAATCTAAATATCTCTTAGAATAATGCCCTATTATTAACCTATTAACATTTGCTTCTTTTGCAATTGTTGCTGCATCCTTTGCTGTAGAATGCCCCCTTTCAAATGCTCTTGCTTTTAAATCATGAGAATAAGTAGCCTCATGATACAACACATCCACATTCTTTATTTTTGGTATAATATCTAAACAGAATCTAGTATCTGAGCAATAAGCATATGTTCTTGCTTTTACATTACTATTAGTTAAAATATCATTAGCTATTATCTCATCCTCCTCATTAATAAAATCAATCCCATTTCTTAAATCTGATATTCTATCATACGGAACTTTATACTCTTCTATTTTTTCTTTTATAATCCTTCTCTGATACTTTTTTTCTCTAAACAAGAAGCCTGAGCAACTAATACTGTGATCTAAAATAACATTAGTAACCTCTATATCCTCATCATCATATAAGATTACTTGATCATCATCAGGTATTACATGAAAAAACAATGGAAAATTTAAATCAATCTTAGCTGCAGACAATTGAGTATTAATAATATCTTTCAAAGGTGCATGAGCATAGATATATAATTCTTTCTTCCTTCCGAGTAAATGCATACTAGTTATTAATCCTATTAATCCATAATAATGATCTCCATGAAGATGACTTATAAAAACATGATGAATTCTTTGAAAACTAAGTTGATATTTTCTTAATTGAACCTGAGTATTTTCTCCACAGTCTATTAAGAAAAACCGCTCATTTACATTTAATAACTGAGCGGTTTGTTGTTTATTAACTGTAGGAACTGCAGAATGACATCCTAAAATTGTTAATTTTAAAGACATTAGGGATTGGACACAAAAATCTTCTTTGAAAGAAAACTATTACTAGAGAAAATTGAATAAGTATACAAAGAAGATGAATAGCTAGACATGTCAATATCAAATCTATTCACACCTCTATTTGCATAAATAACTCTCTGATCAACCATCTTACCTAAACAATCATATAAGATAAAATTAACTTTTTCATTCTTACCAATTACAAACTGGAAATTTGCTATTCCATTTACAGGATTAGGATATACATCCATTAATTCAAACGTTAAACTATTAACCTGCTCTAAGGAAGCTGTAGAATTTGAAATATCAATATAAAAATAATCTATTGTATCAAGCTGTGTTAAAGATCCGATAAGAGGAACATTAAGTGCTAGAGTTGAAGTTGTCATCACTAGTGGATAGTATCCCACATCTGAAGAAGATGGGTTAACAGTAGAAACTATTTCAGCACAAGCATATGAGCCTCCAGGAAAAGAACAACTAGGTGGATTACATGAATATGAAAAATTATTTGGCAAACCTAAAACACTTGTCAGGTCAATATTAGCAATTGTAACAGGGACTGTTAGTCCACCAACTGAAACTGATGTGTCTAGAGGACACAAAACATCAATTTGAGTTACATAAGGCTGCCCCACAAAAGCTTCATCTAAATTAGTTATCTCATCTGGAAAAATACCTGGTGATGTTATTGAAGTATTTGGCGAACACTGCGCATTTAATGTAACATAAAAGAAAACGCTTATTAAAGTTGATAAAAGTAATTTCATTATTAATTAATTTAGTTAAATATCTAATTGTCTTTCAATCTCTTCCATATCAATAAAATCATATGCTTCCTGTAAGGTAGGTACAATATTTAAAGTTTCATCGAAATCGATGTCACTCACAATAACAAAAGATCCTTTATTAGCACATACAATTTCTCCAAATTTAATAAATTTATCTATTAACAGATTATGTTTACCTTTTTCTAATCCAGATAAATTTGCAATAAAATTTAGCACATCTGTATTAGACTGTAATTTTGAGAAATCATTCTGATCTGTTATCCGAAAAACTAAAGTATTATTATTCATTTGATTTATTAGATAATAAATATAAAACTGCCATCCTAATTGCAACTCCATTCTCTACTTGATCAAGTATAAGTGAGTGATGAGAATCAGCAACTTCAGAAGTTAACTCGACTCCTCTATTAATTGGACCTGGATGCATAATTGTAATTTCTTTTGTTAAACTTTCTAGAATAGTCGAGTTTATCCCATATACATTTGTATATTCTCTTAATGAAGGAAACAACTGCACATCTTGCCTTTCAAGCTGAATTCTTAAAACATTCGCTATATCACACCAATTTAAAGCTTCCTTAAGATCTGAGAAATAACTAACACCCAAATCATCAAGATACTTTGGTATTAATGTTAATGGACCGCATACAGCCACCTTAGCTCCTAGCATCTTTAAGCAAAAGATATTTGATAATGCAACTCTAGAATGCAAAATATCTCCAATAATAACTACTTTCTTTGATGCTACCTGTCCAAATCTTTCTCTAATAGAATATGCATCTAATAATGCTTGTGTAGGGTGCTCATGGGTACCATCTCCAGCATTTATAATACTTGCATTAATATTTCTAGACAAGAAAATAGATGCACCTGGATTAGGATGGCGCATAACAACAATATCAACCTTCATTGCAAGAATATTATTCACTGTATCTAATAATGATTCTCCTTTCTTAACCGAAGAAGCAGCAGATGCAAAATTTATAATATCTGCTGACAATCTTTTTTCTGCTATCTCAAATGACAACTTAGTTCTGGTAGAATTTTCAAAAAATAAATTAGCAATTGTGACATCTCTTAATGATGGTACTTTTTTAATAGGCTGATTAATAATCTTTTTAAAATTATCTGCCGTATTAAAAATAATATCTATATCTTTCTTATTTAGATATTTTATCCCAAGCAAATGATTAACTGATAAATGATCCATCATCAAGATTTCAGGATTAAGATATTATCATCACCATCATTTGTAATGTTAACCACAACCTTCTCAGAGTCAATTGAATCAACAATTTTCCCTACATAATCTGGTTGAATTGGTAAGTGCCTACTTAATCTTCTATCAACAAAAACTAATAACTCAATAGATTTAGGTCTCCCAAAAGGCATTAATGCATCAATAGCAGAACGAACTGATCTTCCAGTATATAAAACATCGTCAATGATAACCACATGCTTCTCATCAACTGAAACATTCATTTCCATTTTATGTGGAATAATCGGTTCTGAATGCCTTCTTAAATCATCCCTATAAAAAGAAATATCTAGTTCTCCATAATTAATTTTATACTCAAGAATTTGCTCTAATCTATTCACAATCCTTCTCGCAACATGTTTTCCTCTAGGAAGTAAAGAAACAATAACAGTATCTGAAAAATCATTATGATTTTCTATTAATTCATGACATAACCTTTTAATAATTATATTAATTTGCTTCTTATTTAATATTTTTCTCTTATTACTCATAGATACCACAAATATATCTAAAAAAAAACCCCGAAAACGGGGTCTTTAATTATTTTTCATCTTTTTCTAAATCATCCTTTAAAGCGGTTAAACTATCAAGATCCCCTAAGGTTGATTGCTGCTGTGAATCTTGAATCTCCTTAACAGCATTTTTTGTCTTGGTAACTTTCTTTTTCTCTTCTTTAACCATCTCATCTTTAAATAAAACTGTATGAGAAACTAAAATTTTCTTACTTTCCTTAGAAAAATCTATAACTCTAAATTTCAAAGACTCATCTAATCTAGCTTTGGAACCATCCTCCTTCTCTAAATGACGCTTTGGAGAAAACGCCTCTATATCATTATTCAATTTCACTAAGGATCCCTTGTCGTATTCTTCAATAACAACACCATCAAAATCATTACCTACCAAATATATTTTTGCATATTTGTCCCATGGATTCTCTTCAGTCTGCTTATGTCCCAAACTAATTTTTCTGTTATTTTTATCAATATCCAAAACAATAACATCTAAATTAGCATCAACATTAGTAAACTCTGCAGGATGTTTAATTTTCTTATGCCAAGAAAGATCTGAAATATGTACTAGCCCATCAACTCCTTCTTCTAACTCAACAAAAATCCCGAAATTAGTAAAATTACGAACCTTTACAGTTAATTTAGAATTAAGCGGATATTTAGTCTCAATATCTCCCCATGGATCTGGTAACATTTGTTTAAGTCCTAATGACATTTTTCTTTGTTCTCTATCTAATGTTAAGATCTTAGCCTCTACTTCATCTCCTTTACTAAAGAAATCATTTGCACTTCTAAGATGTGTTGACCATGACATTTCTGAAACATGTAATAAAGCCTCTACACCTGCCTGTAATTCAACAAAGACTCCATAATCTGCTACTACTACTACTTTACCTTTTACTATATCACCAACATCTATTTTCTCATCAAGATCCTGCCATGGATGAGACCCTAATTGTTTAAGTCCTAACTGTATCCTGCTCTTACCTTCATCGAAATCTAGAATAACAACATTGATTGTTTCATCTAATGAAACAATCTCCTCAGGATGTGATACTCTTCCCCATGATAAATCAGTAATGTGAATTAATCCATCAATACCACCTAAATCAACAAAAACACCGTAAGAAGTAATGTTTTTAACTGTACCTTCAATTACCTGTCCCTTTTCTAATTTAGACATTATCTCTTTAGTTTGAATAGCTAAATCTGCTTCAATTAATGCCTTATGAGAAACAACAACATTTCTAAATGACTCATTAACTTTTACAATCTTAAATTCCATCTTTCTTCCAACATACTCATCATAATCACGAATTGGTTTAACATCTATTTGAGAACCAGGTAAAAAGCATTCTATTCCAAATACATCGACAATCATTCCTCCTTTTGTTCTACTCTTGATTTGTCCATTAACAACCTCTCCTGTTTCTAAAGCAACATTAACCTTTTCCCAAGCACGTAACACCCTTGCTCTTCTATGGGAGAGAATAAGTTGGCCGTTTTTATCTTCTTGTTTCTCAACTAATACCTCAACAATATCGCCAACCTTTAAATCATCTTTATACTTAAACTCTGAACTAGAGATAACACCATCTGATTTGAAATTTATATCTACAATAATCTCCCTATCAGAAACATAAACAACAGTACCATCAATAACTTGTTTAGATTCAACTACTGGCAATGTAGCTGAATACGTATCCATTAGATCTTTTCTTTCTTTATCACTATAGATCTCATTTTTAGTGATATCATCCCAATTGAATTCTTCAGTTATTACTTCTTTAACCTCTTCAACTACTTCAGGTGTTGATTCTTTAACCTCTTCAACTACTTCAAGTGTTGATTCTTTAACCTCTTCAACTACTTCAGGTGTTAATTCTTTAACTCTATTCTTTGGTGATTTTTTCTTTGATTCTACAGAAGATTTCTGTTTAGAAGCTATCTTTTTTTCTGTAGCCTCTTCTTTATCTGATTCTTGTTTTTTAGACATTTCAAGAAAATAATTTGTATCTTCAATCTACCGTTAAGACTTAGATGTCAATAGACGAAGAGTATTTCTATTTGTTTTTCTCATTTAATTGTCTCAACACACATCATTAAATGGGCGGCAAATATACATTATTATTTCCATATAAATACAAGGAATTTCATCAGTACCTGTTTATATGTGTAGCAACATTATTCATTAACCATCTTGGAGTAGAAGTTGCTCCACAAATACCAACAGTTACAGCATCCTTAAACCAATCTTTATTTATATCTCTAACATCTGATATAAAGTAAGAATATTTATTTTGATCTTTACAAGATGTAAAAAGCATCTTCCCATTTGAACTTTTAGTTCCACTTACAAAGATAATAACATCATTTTCGCTAGCAAACTGCTTTAATTGAGGTTCTCTTCCTGAAACTTGTCTACATAATGTGTCGTGTACTACAAATTTCAAATCATCATTTCTTCCTAAAGCAGATAGATTATCCTTAATCTCATCTATAATCGATTGAAATGCTTTTGGGCTTTTTGTAGTCTGAGAATAAATATAAATTGGTTTTTTATAATCTATCTTATACAAATCTTCTTTCGTTGTAACAATGATTGCTTCTCCATTTGTTTGCCCAACAAGACCTATCACTTCAGCATGTCCTTCTTTCCCATAAATAATTATCTGCCCATCAACCTCGCCTGCTTTCTCATAGCCTTCTTTAATCTGATGTTGAAGCTTTAAAACCACAGGACATGAGGCATCAAGTAGCTCAATATTATTCCTTAAAGCAACCTCATAAGTAGATGGAGGCTCCCCATGAGCCCTTATTAACACCCTACAATTTGAAAGACTATTTAACCTTTTATGATCAATTATTTCGAGGCCAAGACGATTCAATCTGTCAATCTCTTTATTATTATGCACTATATCCCCAAGACAATAAAGTTTTTCTTCATTCTCCAATATATTTTCTGCCATTTCAATTGCATAAACTACACCAAAACAAAAACCAGAATTCTCGTCAATTGTTATTTTCATCTTGTTTCTGTTTTATTAAACTAAATATTAACTGATTCTGCTGCAAATAACTAAGTGATGTATTATCAATTACTATAGCATCATCTGATTTAACTAGTGGATTAATTTCTCTTTCAGTATCATCAGTATCTCTTTTATTTAAATTAATTAAGATCTGATCAAATGTAATTAAATTATTATGCTTTATTAACTCATCAAAACGCCTCCTTGCTCTAGTATCTATCTCTGCTGTAATAAAAAATTTTATATCAGCATCTGGCATAACCTTAGTTCCAATATCTCTTCCGTCCATAACAACATTCTTACTAGAACACATCCTTCTCTGAAAAGAAATTAATTTATCTCTTACTTCTTTTATTTGACTTATATTACTTACCTGATTAGAAACATTATTATCTCTAATTAGATGCTCAACATTTTTTCCATTTAATAACGTCTCAGTAATATTTAAGTCTATGTTATAATAAAAGTCAATATCTATATCATCTATAGATCTTAATAATTTATCATAATTTATCTTTGAATTTGATATAATCTTATGATTCATAAAAAACAATGTCACTGCTCTATACATTGCTCCAGAATCTACATATTTCATGTTAAATTCTTTAGATACACTCTTAGCTATAGAGCTCTTTCCACATGATGAATATCCATCAATAGCAATATTAATTAATTTATTTTTCATAGACCAAATGTACTTAGATTTGTAGTAATATTAAAAGTATTAACCTTGCCAGATAAATGGAAAGCAGATCTACTATAATTAAATCTAATCTTTGAAACATTCATCCCAACACCAAATGAAAAACCAACCATACCGGCAAATGAATCAATTATCATATCAAATCTTTTCTGAAAGTTAAAACCTCCTTGAATAAAAAGATTATTTTTAAATAAATCTAATTCTCCAGAAAGAATAACATGACGTAACATTGTCTTTGCTATACTTTCTTTTCTGTATTCTATCTCACCCGTTTCATTATTAGTAAAACTATTCAATGAATAGTCATTACTAATATCAAATTTATTCAAATGACGCAATACTATAGAATATCTTAATGGTAAATGATCTAGTTTTTTACTTAATCCAAGTTGCACCTCAAATGGAACTATCTCCTCTATTGACGTATATGATTTTATTTGCTTACCAATATTTTTCAACAGCAAGGTAGTAGTTAAAGATTTTTCCTTATTAAAATAAGTCGATGAAACATTAGATAAGATTGCCAGAGCTTGATAACTCTCATAATTTGAATTTAACAACCTTATATTTACACCCAAACTTATTTTATCATTAAGAGGTCTCCCATATCCAAAAGCATATGTTTGATCACTAGCATTAAAAGTTAAATCTTGGTTACCTGTCTCGTCAGTAGAGATAAAGTCTCCATAACTACAGGAATTAAAACTAATTGTAAAACATCCATTCTTCTCTAATGACTTAGAATAAAGAAAAGAACCCATATTTATATCAGAGAAATAATCTACAAAACTAAACCCTAAATATTTATCCATTCTGTTGTTTAAAATAGAAGGAACTGATTGGGCCATAAAAATATCATTATCATATATAGAGATAAGATTACCTCCCATAGCTAATGATCGTGCAGAAAAATCTAGATTAACAAAAGAAAATGAATTATTTCCATTTTGTGAACAAACAACAAAAGGGGTCAATAAAAATATAAGAAACAATCTTATGTTCATTAATCTATTTTTTAGATTAAAATTACCTAATATTCTAAATCAAAGCAATATCAATAACTTCATGCATACTATCAACATAATGAAACGTCATGTTTTCTAAATATTGTTCATTAATGACAGCAACATCTTTTTTATTTTGTGAAGATAAGATTATCTCATTTATCCCGGATCTCTTAGCAGCAAGTAATTTTTCTTTAATCCCACCTACAGGAAGAACCTTACCGCGCAATGTAATCTCTCCAGTCATTGCTATTTTAGCTTTTACTAACCTTTTTGTAAAAATAGAAACTAATGAAGTAAACATTGTAATTCCTGCTGACGGACCATCTTTTGGGGTAGCACCTTCAGGAACATGAATATGAACATTAGTGTTCTGAAAGACACTACTATCGATACCATATCTTTCAGAATTTGATTTTAAAAATTCAAGTGACAATATTGCAGATTCTTTCATTATTTTACCAATATTACCAGTAATAGATAATTCACCTTTACCCTTACTTATGCTGCTTTCTATAAATAGAATATCACCGCCAACGCTTGTCCATGCTAATCCAGTAACAACCCCTGGATTAGTATTATCAAGAAATCTTTCTCTATCATACTTAGGAGGACCTAAAACTAACTCAACAATATTGTTATCTACATCTTTTTTATAACCTTCATCCATAGCAATCGATTTTGCAGCATATCTAATCATCTTACTAATCATCTTCTCTAATCCTCTAACACCTGACTCTCTTGTATATTGATCAACAATCTTCTCTAATACAGTATCTGTTAAAGTCAATTTATCCTTAGTAAGGCCATGAGCCTCTAATTGTCTAGGGAATAAATGTTTCTGAGCAATTTTTACCTTTTCTTCTATTGTATATCCACTAATTTCTATTATTTCCATTCTATCTCGCAAAGCAGGCTGTATTGAAGATAAAGAATTGGCAGTAGCAACAAATAAAACCTTAGAAAGATCATATTCAAGTTCAAGATAATTATCATGGAATTGTTCATTTTGTTCAGGATCAAGCACCTCTAAAAGAGCTGAAGAAGGGTCTCCATGCGAATCTCGAGTCACTTTATCTATTTCATCTAACACAAATACTGGATTAGAAGATTCTGCCTTTTTAATTGCTTTAATTATCCTTCCTGGCATAGCACCAATATATGTTTTACGATGACCTCTAATCTCTGCCTCATCCCTAAGTCCTCCTAAAGAAACACGTTGATACTTTCTCCCTAATGCTTCAGCTATAGACCTACCTAATGAAGTCTTACCAACGCCAGGAGGTCCATATAAACATATTATTGGAGATTTCATATTACCTTTTAACTTTAAAACAGCTAAATGTTCAATTATCCTTTTCTTAACTTCTTCTAAACCAAAATGATCTCGATTCAATATCTTATTTGCTTTCTTAAGATTAAAATTGTCATTTGTATATTCATCCCATGGCAAATCTAGAATAAGCTCTAAGTAGCTTCTTTGTACTGAATAATCAGACATAGAAGGATTCATTCTTTGAAGTTTCTTTAATTCTTTTTCAAAAGATTCCTTCACAGATGAAGACCATTTCTTTTTTAATGCTTGCGCCTTCATCTCTTCTATCTCCTTACCTGAACCAGCGCCTCCTAATTCTTCTTGTATTGCTTTCATCTGTTGATGAAGAAAGTACTCCCTTTGCTGTTGATCTAAATCTGTTTTTACTTTAGATTGGATTTCATTCTTCATCTCAAGCATTTGAAGCTCTTTTGTTAGTAACTCTAATACTCTAATAGCTCGTTTCTTAAGATCAACTTCTTCTAATAAAGCTTGTTTGTTTATCATACTAATACTCATATTAGATGAAACAAAATTTATAACAAACGAGGGGCTCTTGATATTCTTTATTGCAATAGATGCTTCATTTGGGATATTTGGTGACTCAGCGATTATTCTTAAAGCCATATCTTTGATTGATTCAACTATAGCATCAAATTCTTTATCCGAATAAGGTTTAAGCTCAATATAGTCTTTTATCTTAGCCTTATAATAAGGATCCTCCTCTATAATCTCTTCTATTTCAAACCTTTTTCTTCCCTGAATTACAGCAGTAATATTTCCATCTGGCATTTTTAAAACCTTTAAAATTTGTGCTACTGTACCAATTTCATTTAAGTCTTCAACTTCTGGTAATTCTATTTTAGAATCTTTTTGGGCAATAACACCAATAATCTTATCTTCTTTTTCTGCTTCCTTTATAAGTTTTATTGAACGATCTCTAGTTATAGTAATAGGTATAATTACTCCAGGAAACAGCACAGTATTTCTTAAAGGAAGAATTGCCAAAATATCTGGATTTTTTTCTTTATCTATCTTTTGCTCATCCTCATCACTCAACAAAGGAAAGAACTCACTCTCTTCATTAATCGAATCAGACAGAAACAAATTATTAAATTGATTTTTTTTATTCATAAAAATAATATCTTATAATACTCTATAATAATCAATAAGTATGCCAACAAAAAATAAATGTCTTTATGTCAGTTATTTTTCGTTACGATAACGTTTTGTCAGATCATAAACAAAAGACAGAATCTGCTTATCTAAATCAGAAAGAATAACATCTCTCCGTTGTAAAACTTTCTCCACAGTAGAAAAAAACTTATTTTTTTTATGAATAGTAAAACCTGAAGCTCCTCCCCAGCTATATGAAGGAATAAAATTTCTTGGGAAACCTGATCCAAAGATATTTGAACCTACCCCAACAATTGTACCTGTATTAAACATAGTATTTATACCACATTTAGAATGATCTCCCATGATCAAACCACAAAATTGAAGTCCCGTATCTTTAAAAGACTCTAGTTTATAATTCCATAATTTAACATTCTCATAATTATTCTTAAGATTAGAATTATTTGTATCTGCACCTAAATTACACCACTCACCAATTACAGAGTTTCCTAAAAAACCATCATGTGCCTTAGACGAATACCCAAAAAATACAGAATTATTTATCTCTCCCCCAACTTTACAATAAGGACCAATTGTAGTAGCCTCATAAATCTTAGTTCCCATTTTCACAACAGAATTATTACATATTGCAAAAGGACCTCTTATCATAGAGCCTTCCATAATCTCTGCATCTTTACCAATATAAATTGGCCCATCAGTAGTATTTAATATACAATGCTGTAATTTAGCTCCTTCCTCAATATAAATAGAATTCTTTCCAATCTTTACATTAGATTTCTTAATCTCTTCCAATTTATTTAAATCTCCTTTCCATTCTAAATCTTTTTCAGAAAACATACGATTAAAATCATTCTTTATCTCTTCTCCATTTAAGGAAAAAATATCAGTAAGATTTGCAATAAAATTATAAGATGTATTTGAGTGAACCTCGTTTAATTTATTATATGCAAATTCAGAATTTCTAAAAGCTAATAACGAAGAACCCTTTTTTAAACTTTCTCCAATACGCAAATTCTTTATTTCAGTAACAATATCATCTGAAGGCAATAACTTAGCATTTACCCAAATGTTATCTTTTTGAATATTTACTGGAAATCTATCTAACAAATAATCTTCTGATAAAACAGAAACAGATGTAAAATAAACTTCCCATTTCTCTTTAATTGTCAATATACCTATCCTAAAATAGGAAATTGGCCTAGTCAATGAAAGAGGATAAAGATCAGCTCTATCTGTATCAAATAAGATAATATTCATAAAAGAAATTTAAACAAAATTAAATAAAAAACCACATACAATTGCATGAGGTTAATTGATTGGAGAATAAAATCTATTTTTTAAGCTTACTATATTTACTCTTAAACTTATCAATACGACCAGCCGTATCAATTAATTTTGATTTACCGGTATAGAAAGGATGAGAATCTGAAGATATCTCCATCTTTATTAATGGATATTCTTTTCCATCCTCCCATTTTATTGTTTCACTAGAATCTACACATGATTTTGTAAGAATTGCATAATCAGTTGACATGTCCTTAAAAACACATAATCTATAATTCTCTGGATGGATACCTTTTCTCATAATACATAAAATTTGGATTGCAAAAATAAAAAGTTTTGTTAAAACTACAAGTAGATCTTAAATTTTATCTAAATTTTTAAATCTGATAAAAGATCATTTGTTTTCTTAACAGCATCAGCTGAATCCTTTAAAGCCACTAATTCAGATTCATCTAAATCAATTTCAACAATACGCTCTATACCAGAACTTCCTAGAACTACAGGCACACCAATACATAAATCATTTAAACCATATTCACCATCTAAATAAGATGAACATGGGAAAATCTTTTTCTGATCACAAGCAATTGCATGTACCAACGCTGAAACAGCAGCACCCGGAGCATACCATGCCGAAGTACCCAACATAGAAGTTAGTGTAGCTCCACCAACTTTTGTGTCATTTAAAACCTGTGACAACCTATCTTCTGATAAAAAATCTGAAACTCTAATACTATTTCTAGTTGCAAGTCGTGTTAATGGAATCATACCCTTATCAGAATGACCACCAATAACCATTCCATCAATATCAGAGATAGGGCATTCTAAAGCCTCTGCTAACCTATATTTAAAACGAGCACTATCAAGTGCACCGCCCATCCCAATAATCCTGTTTTTTGGAATCCCAGTAATTTTATGAGTTAAGAATGTCATAGTATCCATAGGATTACTAACAATTATTAAAATTACATCTGGAGAATATTTTAATAATTGTTGAGAAACTGATTTAACAATTCCAGCATTAATTCCAATTAATTCTTCTCTTGTCATTCCAGGCTTTCTAGGAATTCCACTTGTAATAACAGCAATATCACTATTAGCTGTCTTCTCATAATCATTAGTACTGCCTGAAATCTTCGTATCAAAACTATTTAATGATGATGTTTGCATTAGATCCATTGCTTTACCTTCTGCAAAATTCTCTTTAATATCTAATATAACAACCTCTGAAACAAAATTCTTTATAGCAATATATTCTGCGCAACTCGCTCCTACTGCACCTGCTCCTACAACTGTAACTTTCATATTCTTGTTTTTTAAGTAATCAATTTACGCATCAATATTTGCATATTTAGCATTCGCTTCAATAAATGCACGTCTTGGAGGAACATCATCTCCCATAAGCATAGAAAAGACTCTATCTGCTTCTGCAGCACTATCAATACTAACCTTCTTCAGGGTTCTAAATTCAGGATTCATTGTAGTATCCCATAATTGGTCAGCATTCATTTCTCCAAGTCCTTTATACCTTTGAATAATAACATTTACATCTTTTCCTCCCTTCATCTCATTAATTATGATATCACGATTATTTTCATCCCAACAATATCTATGATCTTTACCTCTTTTTAAAAGATATAATGGCGGTGTAGCTATATATACATACCCATTTTCAATTAATGTCTTTAAATACCTAAAAAAGAATGTCAATAAAAGTGTAGCAATATGACTTCCATCAATATCAGCATCTGTCATAATCACAATTTTATGATATCTTAACTTTTCAATATTTAAAGCTCTTTCATCTTCCTCTGTTCCTAAAAAAACCCCTAATGCTTTATACATATTTTTTATCTCTTCATTCTCAAACACCTTATGTTGCATAGCTTTTTCAACATTTAAAATCTTCCCTCTTAATGGCATAATGGCTTGAAAATGTCTATCTCTTCCTTGTTTAGCCGTACCACCTGCTGAATCTCCCTCAACTAAGAAAATCTCGCATTTCGCTGGATCCCTCTCAGAACAATCTGAAAGCTTTCCAGGTAAGCCAGATCCAGTAAGCACACTCTTTCTTTGTACCATTTCTCTCGCCTTTGTTGCTGCATTACGAGCTGTTGCTGCAAGAATAACTTTCTGTACAATCTTTCTAGCTTGTTCAGGATTTTCCTCTAGATAGAATGTAAGCATATCACTTACTGATTTTGAAACTGCAGAAGTAACTTCTTTATTTCCTAACTTAGTTTTAGTTTGTCCTTCAAATTGCGGTTCCATTACTTTAACAGAAATAACGGCGGTTAAACCTTCTCTAAAATCATCACCACTAATTTCAAACTTTACTTTCTTCAATAATCCCGACCCATCAGCATATTTCTTGAGAGTTCTTGTAAGTCCTCTTCTAAATCCTGAAAGATGTGTCCCCCCCTCATGTGTATTAATATTATTCACATAAGAATGAACATTCTCAGTGTATGAAATGTTGTACACCATAGCTACCTCGACAGGAACACCATCTTTCTCTCCGTCAATATAAATTATATCATCTAAAATGGAATCTCTTGTTGCATCTAAAAATGAAACAAACTCCTTTAAACCTCCCTCTGAATAGAATGATTCTTTTACAAATTCACCCTTATCATCTTTCCTTCTCTTATCTGTAATTGAGAGGTTAATTCCTTTGTTTAAAAAAGCTAATTCTCTTAAACGCGCCACTAAAATATCAAAATGATAAACAGTCTCTTCAAAAATAGAGCTATCGGGTAAAAATGTAACTATCGTACCGGTAATATCAGTTGTTCCTATTTCACGCACATCATACTGGGGAGCACCAATTTTATATTCTTGTTCAAATATTTTTCCATCTCTATGCACCTCAACTCTTAAATCAGAAGAAAGTGCATTTACACAAGAAACACCAACCCCATGAAGTCCCCCAGAAACTTTATAAGAACCTTTATCAAACTTACCACCAGCATGAAGAACTGTCATCACAACCTCTAAAGCAGAACGACCTTCTTTTTCATGTATACCAGTAGGAATCCCTCTACCATTATCTTTAACGGTAATAGAGTTGTCCTCATTGATAAATGCATCAATATGAGAACAATGCCCAGCTAATGCTTCATCAATTGAATTATCTACCACTTCATAAACTAAATGATGTAGCCCCTTCATTCCAATATCACCAATATACATAGCTGGTCTTTTTCTAACCGCTTCTAATCCTTCAAGGACTTGAATATTACTAGCCCCATATTCATCATGATTTTTATTTTCCTCAGTCATATAATTTCTATTATTGATATTATAACAAATATACAATTATCCATTCTTTAATAAGGGTTTTTTTTACAAGAAATTTAATCTGTTTTTTTCAACAAAAGTTGATAACTTTTTAGAACAAAAAATTTAAACCAAAATTAAGATTCATTCCCAATTGCTGGTAACCTAACCATAATTCTTTTTGAGAATTTAATATGTTATTTAGATTAAAATAAAACCCGAATTTTTTTGAATAGTTATAGTTAACACTAAAATTAAGCAGAAACTGCTCATCAAGCTCAATAGTTTCTCGTTCTGGTGGTTCAATAAACAATCCAGTCATCTGAGTAGCCTTTCTTTTTCCTATATATTCAAATGAGGGGGTACATTCGATCTTATCTCTTACAGACACTGGAAAAGACAAAGATGCATGTAGATCTGCTTTATGTGGAACAACTTTATTCCAATAAAAATAATCAACATCTAAATTTAATGACAATAAATTATTTAACTTTCGATTATAGTTGCTATTTATTTTTAATTGCCAGACATCAATATAATCAACACTAAACCTATTATAATCCATATAGTGTGTTAAGTCAAAATAATGAAGTTTTGACACCTTGCCATAAGCAATATCAAAACTTAGAAACTCATCATCTGAGAGCTTATTATCAAGATTAAAATAAAGCTCATAAATATCTGTAGTCTCTAATGTATGTGAAGAATCAATAATCTCATTTACACTACTATTTAAGCCAAGTGAATGAATGTAAGGGTTTTCTCTTGACAAAGAAGCAAGAGTGTTCCTATCATCATATCTATCAATACCAAATGAAATATTCAATACATTCTTAACTAATTCTTTGCGTATGTTTAAAAGCGGAAAAATATCAGCCGTATTTTCTGAGTTATTATTTTCAATACCCAAATTAAATCCAAAATCAATATCAAAACCAAATTTATTCACATGGAAATTTGGTGTAATGTCAATTATTTTGACATCTAATTTCTCTCTCTGAAGAACATGAATATCATTCGGATTATTATAATTTAGATAATTATTAAATTCAACAAATAGATTATAAGGAGTCGAATTAATTGTACTTGAAATATCTGAAGATAATACTATATGATTTTCTGTCTGTGAATTAAAATCACTAAACGAAAAAGTTGTTTTATGGCTTGTACGTTGATTCTCAGAAGATCTTGAACTTATAAAACAAGCTAATTGAGAATATGTAAATGTGTTTTTATTATCACTACCATTAGCATTGCTAAAATCATGCTGTGCAACTATATTATCATAATTAAAGGATGATCCTATTATACTTTTTGACAAAACACTTCTAGTAAATAAAGAAAGAGATTGGTCTTTATTAGACACATCATATTCTGCAGGAATTGTAGTCTTATACTTATTAGCTGTTGAGGTCAATCGCAAACCATAAGAAA
This sequence comes from Flavobacteriales bacterium, assembly GCA_014239655.1. Lineage (GTDB taxonomy): Bacteria > Bacteroidota > Bacteroidia > Flavobacteriales > BACL11. The sequence continues at coordinate 26,038 of JAAZYM010000051.1, forward strand.
ATGATTTCTTGTATTTACTATTATAACTTACATCTCCATATTTATATGAATAATTACCCAAGGCAAGTTTAATATTTGTTGAATTAACATCATATTTATTCTTGCTCTTAACTTTAGCTGCTACTAATGGTCTTGTAATAAAGTTAGAATAAAATGCTTTATTGATGAAAAAATATTTCTGAGTTTTATCAATCTTCGAAGTATCCTGAAAACTTGCCTTAATATTCAACTTAACCGCGTCAGGAACAGACATGTCTAATCCTTCAACAACATTAATCTCTGTTATTTTTAAATCTTGCGAAAAGACAAACAAACAATTAAAAGATAAAAACCAAACAATCAAATATCTTTTCATATCAATCGATAGTATCATTATTAATCTGTATTAATTCATATTCTACCTCATCTTCAAAAATATCAATATAACTAATTTCCATTTTCTTGCTATCAACAACTATTCCTGATTCAAGTATTTTCTCTCTCTTCTTCTGAGCTATAAGCTTTAATTCTTTACCATTATAGTTTTCAATAATACTCTCTAATGTAGCTTTTGCTTGAAAAACATTGTCTCTTGACACATATATATCCGACAATAAAATAAATGCTTTAGCTATATAATAATCATCTGAAAAGCTCTCAGGCATCTCAAAAATCATTTTTTCAGCTAAATCTAAACTATCATCTAAATAGGTTAAATAAATTAACATGTACATTGCTTCTGCCCCATCAGTGTTATTGTCAATACTTACAATTTCTCTAAATATCTTCTTTGCCTTATTATAATTTCCATTATCAAAATCTAATCTTGAAATAATAATATTTGCTTTTGAAATTAACCAATTATCAATCTTTTCCATTTGTAAGACTTCTTTTGCATATTTAACTGATTTTTCAATATCTATCAATTCATAACCATACATTAATCTAATAATAACCTCTCTTTTAATACTATTACTTGAAGCAATAGACTCTAGTTGATCGTAAAAATTATTTGAAGAAAGAAAATCCTCTTGACTATAAAAAATTCGTGCTAAATGAATAAGAGCTCTCTCAAGATATTGAGAGACATTATTATCAACGATATACTGAAAACACTGATTTGTTTCTATAGAATCGCCTAAATTATTGTTAGAGAGTGCAAGATAAAAATAAGCATCATCAACAAATATCCCATCTGAAAACTGATTAACATACTTCTTAAATGCAATCTTAGATATTTGATAATCTTGTTCTGAAAACTTAATAAACGCAGCATTATATGAGAGAGAATCTTGTTCAGATTCAGTGATTTTATATTGTGGAAGGCTATTAACATAAGTAATATACTCATCAACCTTAGCAATCCCTACATAAATTGACTGTAACCCCAGTAATGCCTCTTTAAAATATGACCCTTTCTGAAAAGTATTTATAACCAATTTATATGTATTAATAGATTCTGAAATTTTATCATCATTATAATAAATCATTGCTTTACTCAGATATGATCTTGCCTTAAGATCAAAATCATTTGAAAGAACTAAAACACTATCATAGAGCATTAGAGATTTAGAGTAGTTATTAGTATTTTTATAATAGTCAGCTAAATCAAATAAAGCATTATCTAGATATATTGAATTGCGATAATCTTTAACAATCTGATCTAAGACCTTTACTTTCTTAACTTTATTATTAATTAACCCTAAACATTTTGATCTTTGATATAAAGAATAATCTAGATCAAACAAATCAAATTTAGTTGACTGCTCATAAAACTGCTCAGCAAGAGCAAATTCTTTTAACATGTAGAAATTGTCTGCAACCCTAAGCAAAGCATCGTTCAAAAACATAGAGTCATTACTTGATTTGATAAATTTCCTAAAAATATTAGATGATTTTTCATATTCGCCTAATTTAAAAAACGTATATCCAAGGTTATACATCCCTAAATTATCTAAAACATTGTCAGAGATCTTAGCTATATTACTGTAAATCTCTTGTGCAGATATAAAATCTCCTAATTGATAATAAGCATCTGCCAACCAAAATTCAGTAGCATTTAGAATATTCTTGTTTGACGGATAAGACCTAGACTCACTAAAATACAAAATTGCTGTGTCAAAATTTTGAGCGTTAAACTCTTTAACACCAAGAAAAAAAGCTAACTCTTGAAGCATCTCCTTTTCAGAAACAGACAATATACCTTTATTAGTTAACGAATTATATGCTTGCAAATAATTACTCGTTCCTTTCAATAAAGAAACCATTAAAGAATTAATATGCTCTTCTTTTTCTTTAGACTCAAATCTATCATTAAACTTCTGAAAAATTGATAATGCATTTTCAAAAGGAAGATCTAACTCATATGCAAGTTTAGCATAATTAAAGAACGATTCTTCTTTAATCTTTAAATCATAATCTAGTGAAGAAGCTCTCTTAAAGGATTGTAAAGCAAAATTATTTTTATTAAGCCTCAAGTAACTAGCCCCCATATAATAAGATGTGAGCTGATCTAATAAGTCCTCAGAAGTATTTATCTGATTAAAATATCTAACTGCAGTAGAATAATCAGCAATTTGATAATATGAGAATGCAATCATAAAATAATCATTCTGATCAACATTCTCAGCTATTGAATGATATATCTCAAAATATTTTATTGCATTATGATAGTCTTTCAATCTATAAAAAGACTCCCCTAACAATCTATTTACTTCCGATTCCCTAGATTCAACAACTTCTTCAACAATTGGCTCAAGATAATTTATTAACTCTTGATATTCTTGAAGGAAGTAATAAATCTGAGAAATATAATACGGGATAATGTTTTTAAATTTAGAATCATTCCTCAATTCTTTAAAATATTTTAAGGAAGATTGGTAATCCTCAGATTTATATGAGATATGTGCAAAATAGTATTTAGATGCTGACTGGTATTCTGAATCAATTAATAATAATTTCGAGAACAAATACTTCGCTCGCTCTAAAGAATCAATTTGAAAATAAGAATATGCAAAATTAAATGCTTGATTAGTAGAATTCGGCTCTTCAACAAGCCTATAATAATCTATTGCTAGAGCGTATTCTTTTTCATTAAAATAAATGTCTGCTAAAGATAAACATGCATCACTAACAAAATTTGAATATGGATATTCATTAATTAATTTCTGAAACAATTCCTTTGTGTCATCAGCAGACAATTCTTTAGAGCATTTAGCATTATATAAAAGCGCTTTTGGAGAATCAATATTCTGTAAAATTGATTGAGCTAAAACATATTGTTTTTGCTTATAGAATCCTAACGCAGACTCTATCTCATTCTCTTGAGCCAAAGAGAAAACAACAAAAGAAAAACTAAAAAAAAGAGTAAAAAATACTTTTAAAAATATCTTCATAAACAGAAATAAAATTATACAATATCGATATTAACTATCAAGACCTGCCTTTAAGTTTTCAACAAAGTTTTATAACAATTTAAAAAATGATATTCCGTTAAATAAATAATATATTTTTTTAATTTGCAATTGTGTTTTACATTCTCAAAATAAAAGGAACTAAAATTATACCTGACTTTATCCAAATTAGAGATGAAAAGATGACATTAAGAGCATACTTTAGAGTAAGTCAAAAAGAAAGAGGCTTAAAGAAAAATAATCTTGAAAAACACGCTAAAGAAATAATTGAAATAATTGAAATAATACCTTTTGGTAAAATCCATAAATTTATTCCAAAAAAATGAACAAAAATATAATATCACTTGAAGGAGTGAGCCTGAACCAAGAGGAACGTTTAATCTTTGACAACATTAACCTTTCTATTAAAGAAGGGGACTTTGTCTATCTTGTTGGAGAAACAGGAAGTGGAAAAAGTAGTTTAGTAAAATCATTATATGCAGAAATCAAAGTTTCAGCTGGCAACATCTCTGTATCAGACTATAATCTTAATAAAATTCAACACCGTGAAATCCCTAGTCTAAGAAGAAAATTAGGAATAGTCTTTCAAGATTTTCAATTACTTCAGGACAGAACAGTCTATGAAAACCTTGCATTTGTACTAAATGCTACTGGGTGGAATAACAAAACAGAAATATCAAATAGAATAAGTGAAGTGTTAGAAAGTGTTCATCTAGAGGGATTTGATCAAAAGATGCCATATGAACTTTCTGGAGGAGAACAACAAAGAGCGGCAATTGCTAGGGCACTATTAAATAAACCAGAAGTTATACTTGCTGATGAACCAACTGGCAATCTTGACCCTAGAAAATCAGAAAAAATCGTTGAGTTACTAAAAGAGATAAATGACTTAGGAACTACAATTGTAATTGCTACTCATGATTATGAAATTATTAAAAAATTCAACTCTCGTATCATAAAGTGTGCAAATAAAAAAATAGAGGAGATAACTATAGCTGAATTATGAAATTATCTTTTCATAAAAACTACCCGTTAGAACAACTTAACACCTTTCGTATCTCTGCTAAAGCAAAATTATTCTATGAATTTGAAGATGAGAAATCATTAATCAAAACTCTAAAAAGTGATGTTCTGAAAAAAGAAAAACTACTCATATTAGGTGGTGGATCAAATATTTTAATCACTAAAGATTTTGATGGGGTCGTTTTGAAAAACAGCATAAAAGGAATAAATATTATTACTGAAAACAAAGATAGAGCACAAATAGAGGTAGGAAGTGGTGTTAACTGGCATGACTTTGTTATGTGGAGTGTTAATAAAAATCTTTCAGGAATTGAAAATCTAGCTCTAATACCCGGCCTTGTTGGTGCAGCACCAATACAAAACATCGGAGCATATGGAGTGGAAGTCAAAGACTCTATCCTTGATGTTCACTATATTGATATTCAGAACAAAACAAAAAATACTATCTCAAATAATGAATGTAATTTTAGCTATAGAAATTCTATTTTTAAATGTGAATTAAAAAACAAAGTAATTATTACAAAAGTCATCTTCCAGCTAAGTAAAAAAGATCTTAATCAAATATCCTATGGAGCTATAAAATCTGAATTAGAATTGCTTAAAGAGGAGCCATCATGTAAAACAATCTGTAAAGCAGTAATAAATATAAGAACAAAGAAACTCCCTAATCCAAATGTTTTAGGAAATAGTGGTAGTTTCTTCAAGAACCCTATTATATCAAATGATCTTTTTAATAATCTTAAAATTGAGTATCCAGAAATTATTGGATATAAACACTCAGCATCACATACAAAGGTAGCAGCTGGGTGGTTGATCGATAAAGCTGGATGGAAAGGATATAAAGAAAAGAATGTTGGTGTATATAAAAAACAAGCGCTAGTTCTAGTAAATCATGGAGGAGCAAATGGTCAAGAAATTTTAGATCTAGCAAATAAAATAAGCGAATCTATTTTTAATAAGTTTAAAATTAATATACACCCAGAAGTTAATATTATCTAAGTTGAAAAAAGACATTCTACTAAAAAGACTTAATTCTAATTTTAATCACAAACCTACCAAAGAGCAAACTGATCTTTTTTCAGAATTAAATGATTATATCACAACATTAGGAAACAAAAACATCTTCATCCTTAAAGGATATGCTGGAACAGGAAAAACAACATTAATCTCATCTCTAGTAAAATCACTTCCCAGTATTGGTAAACGTTCAGTTTTACTTGCTCCCACTGGAAGGGCAGCAAAAGTACTTGCAAAATACTCAAATAAAAAATCCTCAACAATACACAAGAAAATATATTGGATAAGAACCAATAAAAATGGCAACACATATATTACTTTGAAAGAAAACATGCATTCTAATACACTCTTTATTGTTGATGAAGCTTCAATGATTCCTGAAGATTCAATAAATAATTTTGGAAATAGATCTCTTTTAAAAGATTTAATCGAATATATCTATGAAGGAATTGATTGCAAACTCATTTTAATTGGTGACACAGCACAACTACCACCAATCAATCTAGAAATTAGCCCTGCACTAGATGAAGAAATAATAGAATCTCATTACAGTAAACATGTAATATCAAGAGAATTAACAACAGTAGTTAGACAAGCAAAAGATTCAATGATTTTAAAAAACGCTACTAATATTAGAAATCAGATACTAAACAAAAACTTCACCTACCCAATATTTAATCTTAATGAAGATGTTATAAAAATTAACTCTGGAGAAGAATTACAGGAACACATTGAAAATGCATATAGCAAATCTGGTGTAGAAAACACAACCATAATCTGTAGATCAAATAAAAGAGCAAATCAATATAATGCCAGAATTAGGAGTGAAATTAGATGGCAAGAAAACTCAATTTCTTCAGGAGATATTCTCATGATAGTTAGAAACAATTACTTCTGGCTTGACGAAGACAGTGAGGCAGGATTCCTTGCAAATGGTGATATTGTAGAAGCAACTAGAATTACTGAGATTATTGAACGATATGGATTTAGATTTGCAAAAGCAAGTCTTAAACTACTAGATTACCCAAATGAAAAAGAATTAGAAACAATCCTGCTTCTGGACACAATTGAATCAGAAACATCATCGTTATCTTTCGATGATTATCAAAACCTATATAAAGAAATAGGAAAAGATTATAAAGGAAAAAAAGATATTAATAAAAAAATAAAAGAAAATAAATTCTTTAATGCAATACAAATAAAATTTGCTTATTCAATTACTTGTCATAAATCTCAAGGAGGTCAATGGGAGGAAGTCTTTATTGATTTAGGATATTTTAAAGAAGACATGCTTAATAAAAGTTACTTGAGGTGGCTATATACTGCCTTTACAAGAGCTACAAAGAAACTATACCTAATTAATTTTAATAAAAACTTCTTTAAATAAACACTAGAAAAAAAACTACAAATTATCTATTATAGAATTTAAAGTATTACTTGGACGCATAGCAGAAGAAACCATTACTGTATCTGGATAATAATAACCTTTAATATCCCCAACAACTCCTTCACTATTAGCTAACTCATCAAGAACTATATCCTCATTTTTTCTCATAGCATGGGCTATATCTTTAAATAACACCTTTAAATCATTATCTTCATTTTGCAATACTAATTCCTCAGCCCAAAATATTGCTAAATAAAAGTGTGAACCTCTATTATCTAACTCTCCCACTTTACGTTTTGGAGTTTTACCTTTCTTTAAGAGATTTTCTATAGCTTTATCAAGTGTTCTGGCTAGAACACCAGCTTTTAAATTATTATTAACCTCAGCCAAATGTTCTAATGAAGCTGCTATTGCCATAAATTCACCTAAAGAATCCCACCTTAAATGCCCCTCCTTAATAAATTGCTGAATATGTTTTGGAGCAGAACCTCCAGCTCCTGTCTCAAACAATCCTCCACCATTCATAAGTGGCACAATAGACAACATTTTTGCTGAAGTTCCTAATTCTAAAATTGGAAATAGATCCGTCAAATAATCCCTCAATACATTTCCAGTAACTGATATGGTGTTTTTACCTTTTTTAACTCTATCTAGAGTAAATATAGTGGCATCGTATGGAGGTAATATTTGAATATCTAATCCAGAAGTATCATAATCACTTAAATAAAATTTAACTTTCTTTATTAGCTCAGCATCATGGGCTCTATTTTTATTTAACCAAAAGATAGCAGGCCAATTTGTAGCTCTAGCTCTACTCACTGATAATTTTACCCAATCTCTAATTGGATTATCTTTTGTTTGACACATCCTCCATATATCACCCTGCTGAACAATATGCTCAATCAATATATTTCCTGCCGTATCAATCACCTTTACAACACCCTCAGATTCTATTTCAAATGTTTTATCATGAGAACCATATTCTTCAGCTTTTTGAGCCATCAAACCAACATTAGGAACAGTACCCATAGTTGTCGGATCAAAAGCACCATTTTCTTTACAAAAATCAATAGTTGCAGAATAAATACTTGAATAAGAACTATCAGGAATTATTGCTTTTGTATCTTCTGTTTGGCCCATTCTATTCCACATCTGCCCAGAATTTCTAATCATAGCTGGCATAGATGCATCAATAATTACATCTGAAGGAACATGTAAATTAGTAATTCCTTTATCCGAATCAACCATAGCTAAGCTAGGATTATTTTCAAAAACCAAGTTAATATCTTTTTCAATCTGACATTTCAAATCATCAGGAAGAAAGTTGATTTTCTCAATTAAATCTCCAAATCCATTTCTAAAATCTACTCCTAAATCATTAAAAGTATCTTCGTGTTTTTTAATAAGATCGGAAAAGAAAATTTCCACTACATACCCAAAAATAATAGGATCAGATACCTTCATCATAGTTGCTTTTAGATGCAGAGAAAGTAAAATTTCTGTATCTCTTGCATCCTTAAGTTCATTTTGTAAGAAAGAACATAAAGCAGCCTTACTCATGATAGATGCATCTATAATTTCTTTCTCTAACAAAGAGATTGATTCTTTTAATACAATTACCGAACCATCATCTGCAAAATACTGAACACTAACATTCATATCCTGATCAACACATACTGACTGCTCATTATGGTGAAAATCTCCACCTTCCATTGTTGCTACATGAGTTTTAGAATCAGTCTTCCACTTCCCCATTCTATGAGGATAGCTCTTAACATAATTTTTTACTGCCTTAGGCGCTCTTCTATCAGAATTTCCTTCTCTTAAAACAGGATTTACTGCAGAACCTTTTACCTTATTATATCTAGAAAGAATATCTTTTTCTTTATCAGTATCAGGGTTGTCATTGTATGAAGGAATCTTATAACCCTTTGACTGCAATTCTTCAATACTAGCAATTAGCTGAGGAACAGAAGCAGAAATGTTTGGTAATTTTATAATATTAGCCTCTGGACTCATAACAAGTTGACCCAATTCAAAAAGTGCATCATTAACTTTTTGATTATCTTCTAAATAATCAGGAAAAGATGCTAAAACCCTTGCAGCTAAAGAAATATCTTTAACCTCAATCTCTATACCTGCTTTTGAAACAAAGGACTTTAAGATAGGCAAAAGAGAATGAGTAGCCAACATAGGAGCCTCATCTGTTTTAGTATAAATTATTTTTGATTTACCATCCATATTTCAAAGGCTCTTCTTAAATTCTTAGTATCCAAAAACATCTTCTAAAGTTAAAATAGTTACCTCTCCATACTGCTCTAGCAATTCCACATCTATTTCATCAGTACTTCCTAAAACCATATATGTATAGCTATCATTATTAATATGCGAATTATGAAACTCTTTCAGATCTTCCATAGTAAAATCTTTTACATCTCTAAATAGATCGCTTCTCTTATCGTAATCAAGATTTGTCTTTCTAGCAGCCTCAAAATACTCTAAAACTTTAAATTTAGTAATCCTTTCTGTTCTTATCTTTTGCAACACCCCTTCTCTAGCATTTTCCATATTTGAATTAGCTTCAGGCATTTGAGTTAAAAGACCTAACATTCCTGCCATTGCATCGTCTAATTTATCAGCTTGTGTCCCAACATATGAAAACTGATAATGCGAATTATCTATTTCTTTAGGAATTGTATATGTACTATATACTGAGTATGCTAATGCCTTTGACTCTCTCATTTCTTGAAAAACAATTGAGCTCATTCCTCCACCAAAATACTCATTATGAAACATAATAATAGAAAATTCATCCTTATTTAATTTAGATCCCTTTGCATACATAACTACTTCAGCTTGTTTCATATCATAATCAACAACATAAACTTTATTATTATTCATTTCCTCTTCTATATTTAAGTTTATTTTCTCTACAGGGACTAAATCAGTGGTATTATGCAAATCAACTATTAATTTCTTAACAGCAGAAATATTATCAGGTCCATAATATAATATTCTATGATCATTCTTTGTTAAATTATGTATTATATCAAGCAAATCACTAGATTTTACAGAATCTAATTCTTGCTTTGACAGTTGATTAGTAAATGAAGAGTTTTTACCGTATCTAGCATAACTTCTCATAGCAGAAAATAAAATAGTTTGCTTATTCAGCTTAGCATCTCTCTTTTGTTTTTCGTATGTAGACTTTAAACTATTTAATGCATCCTCATCTGCAACAACATTAGAAAGCATCTTTTCTAATAACTTCACAGATTCTGTAAAATTACTTGAAAGACCTGTTAAACTAACCTTAGTTGATTTAACATTTGTTACTATAGACAAATCACATCCAAGCTTATAAAACTCCTCTAACTTCTGGCTCGATGAAATATCCTCTGTTCCCAAAAATTTAAAATAATCAACTGCTAATTTTAATTTTTTATCATGATCTGTACCCATATCTAGAACATAATTCAATTGAAACCTCTCGTTTTCACTATTTTCCTTATATAAAAGAGGGACTGAATTTACCATGTCTTGCTTTAGATCTTTTGAAAAATCAATAAACTTAGGTTCTACCTCTTTTACCTCCTCTTCAAGTATAGCTGTTAAAAATTCTGACTTATCATCTCTATTAACAGACACTGGAGTTATTTGAGGTTTAGTAACTTTAATAGCATTAGGGTCCTCACCTAGCCTTTTATAAACCACAATATAATTATCACTATAATTTGCATTAACAAAATCTATAATATCTTGCTTAGTGATCTTTGACAATTCATCTAAAAATTTCTGATGTTTTTCCCAATCCTTATTTAGAATGAATGCATCAATAAATTCATCAGCTCTACCATTATTAGATTCGTATTTTTTAATCTGATCAAGTTTAAGATCAGAAATAATTGCCTTTAATATCCAATCAGAAAAATTACCTCTTTTTATTTCATCCAACTGAGATAATAAAAGTCCTTTTACTTCTTCGAGACTTTGACCAGTCATAGGGCTTCCATAAAACCCGTGAATAGAATAATCATTCAAAATATATGGAAAACAACCACCACCAGTTATTTTTTGCGCTTGATTAAGATTAATGTCAATCAATCCTGCCGAAGTATTGCTTAAAACCATATCAACCATTCTTAAAAGATTAGCATCAGAAGAACCAGCTCCTTTTAATCTAAACCCAACATATAGCCTCTCAGCTTCAGGGCCATAAACATTTATAATCTTGGAAGAATTAATTTCATCTTCTTCTATTACTTCAAAAGACGGATCTTCTTTTCGCTCAAAACTTCCAAAATATTTATCTACTAATCGTATAACCTTATCGTAATCGAAATCTCCTGACATACAAATCGCCATATTATTAGGAACATAATACTTATTAAAATACTTTCTTATCTCAGTTAAGGATGGATTCTTCAAATGATTAATAGTACCAATAGTTGTTTGTGTTCCATACTGGTGATTTGGGAACAATCCTGACATTAATCCCTCAAACATTTTACTACCATCACTATCAAGAGATCTGTTTTTTTCTTCATAAACTGCTTCTAACTCTGTGTGAAACAATCTGAAAACTGGCATTCTAAAACGCTCCGACTCAATCTTCAACCATTTTTCAATTTGATTTGAAGGAATATCATTAACATATACCGTCCGTTCATTAGATGTATAAGCATTTGTTCCTTTTGCACCTATACCACTTAACATCTTGTCATATTCATTAGCGATACATAATTTTGCCGCCTCACCAGAAACTGAATCAATCTGACGCCAAATCCTATTTCTTTCATCTTCATCTGACATATTAATAGATCTATACTCCTCATACAAACTTTCTATTTTATCTAACAATGGTTGCTCTTTTTCATAATCTAAAGAACCATATCTATCAGTGCCCTTAAACAACATATGTTCTAAATAGTGAGCTAATCCGGTTGCATCTGCCGGATCATTTTTACTCCCTGCTCTAACAGCTATATTAGTTTGCACTCTTGGAGCATCATCATATGATGAGAGATAAACCTTCAATCCGTTATCAAGTGTATAGATTCTAGCTTTTAATGGGTCATCTACTACTGATTCATAATTATTTTCAATCATCTTTTGTTGTTTTTTTGCATTAATAATTAAATATACTCCAGCAGCAACTAAAAGTATTATTGTTAAAATGTTTTTTGTTGACATAATTTTTATTTTAATTAATAGTCTGGATCAAGACCAAGTTTTTGACCCAATTTTGCTAAATATTTATTGTCCTCATACATTCTTTTATACTTATCTGAATTAGTATATGGAGTGTTGTCTTTCTTTAGCTCTGCAACTTTAGTATTTAAATCTATTAAATCATTATTTAATTCATTCTTTAAGAAAATTAAAATATCTTGTTTTTCTTGATTTATTAATTCAACCTGTGAAGAGTTGCTTAGTTCAATCTCTATCTTAAAATCATCCAATAACACAGGTTTATTTATCCCTAAAGCTAATGCTAGGTTTGATTTTTCATTCTCTTTAAAACTCTCTATCATTTTCTTCCATTTTTCATAAAAAATCTCCTGAGAAAAATCATCTGACCTAAGTGCTATAATTTTCTCTAAAGATTCATTCTTGTTTTTCTCTTGATTTAAAGAATCTAATATAGATATGGTCTTAGCTCTTATATTATTCTCTAAATCATCAACACCTTCATGCTTATCTACAGTTTGTTCATTAGGAGTTTCATCAATTTTCTTTTCACTCTTATATGTATTAACATCTTCATGACTCTTATTGTCTTTATTAACAACATCTACTTTCTTATTGTTATTTAAAGGATTAGAAACTATGAATTTTTTATCTTTTTTTTTTACATCATCTTCATGACCAATGGAAGAAACTTGCATTAAACAAATCTCTACTAACAGTCTTTTATTATTACTTAGTTTGTACTGAAGATCACATTCGTTTGTTAACTTAAGTGCTCTAACTAATAATTTGGCCTCTGTCTTCTTGGCTTGATCAAGATACCTCTGTTTTAGGGATTCATTTTTTGAAAGCAAAGAAACTGTCTGTTCATCTTGACATAAAAGTAAATTACGTAGATGATCAGAAAGACCATTAATAAAGTTTTGGCCATCAAAACCATTATTAATAATTTCATCAAACGTTACTATTAAACTACTTATATCATTCAATATTAATTGATTGGTGATTTTAAAATAATAATCATAATCTAAAATATTTAGATGATCTATGACATGATTATACAACAACTTGTCATCAGAGACACTCACCAATCTATCAAAAAGAGATAATGAATCTCTCATTGCTCCATCAGATTTTTCAGCAATCAGAAACAATGCATCGTCTTCTACTGATACATTCTCATTATCAGCAACATATTTTAAATTCTTCACTATGTCCTCATTACTTACTCTCTTAAAATCAAATATCTGACATCTTGATAATATCGTTGGAATAATTTTATGTTTTTCAGTAGTAGCTAATATAAATTTTGCGTGAGATGGAGGTTCCTCTAGAGTTTTAAGGAAAGCGTTAAATGCTGATTGCGATAACATATGTACCTCATCTATTATATAAATATTAAATTTCCCTACCTGTGGTGCAAAACGTACTTGATCAACTAAATTACGAATATCATCAACTGAATTATTAGAGGCAGCATCTAATTCATGTACATTAAAAGAACTATTTTCATTAAAAGATTTACAGGAAACACACTTATCACAAGCATTGATTTCAGCATCAATATTCTCACAATTAACTGTTTTTGCAAGTATTCGAGCTAACGATGTTTTTCCAACTCCACGAGGACCACAAAACAAAAAAGATTGCGCCAATTGATTTTGTTTGATTGCACTCTTAAGAGTCAGAGAAATAGCGTCTTGCCCTATTACTCGATCAAATGTTTTTGGCCTATATTTTCTTGCTGAAACTAAAAAATCACTCATATTTTTAGATACTAAAAATGGATTACAAAATTAACATTTCTAACAAAATAACTAATGAAATATAACCCAAATTAAAAAACAACGCTTATTTGGTTATTCTATATAGTTTTTCTACATTTGCCGCCCTAAAATAATTAATTAAAAAAACGAAGGATGAATAATTACGAAACCGTTTTCATAATGAATCCCGTCTTATCTGATGATCAGGTAAGGGAAACGGTAAAAAAATTTATCACTTACCTGAAAGGTAAGAAAGCAAAAATATCTCATGAAGAGAATTGGGGCTTAAAAAAGCTCAAATATGTAATCCAAAAGAAAAAAACTGGATTTTATTACCTAATAGAGTTTCAAGCTGAAGGATCTGTAATAAATAATTTTGAAGTGGAATTTCAAAGAGATGAAAGAGTTATTAGATGGCAAACAATTAGATTAGATAAGTTTGCGATGGAATATGCAGAAAGAAGGAGAAAGAAATTAAATGAAAAAGTTAAATCAGAATAATTATGAGTAATAAAACAGAAATCAGATACCTATCTCCTGTAGATATTGAAAAAAGACAACAAAATAAGTATTGCCGATTTAAAAAGATGGGAATACAATATATTGATTACAAAGATCCTGAATTCTTAATGAGATTCTTAAATGAACAAGGAAAGATTCTTCCAAGAAGAATCACTGGTAATTCAATGAAATTCCAAAGAAGATTAGCTGTAGCTGTAAAAAGAGCAAGACAAATAGCTCTCCTTCCATTTGTAGGGGATAATCTAAAATAATCAAAAGAAATAAAAATGGAAATTATTTTATTAGAAAACGTTGAAAAACTTGGTTTCAAAAATGAGATTGTTAAAGTGAAAAATGGGTATGGAAGAAACTTTCTTATCCCAACAGGAAAAGCAATTTTAGCAACTGACTCAGCAATCAAAATTCTTAATGAGAATCTTAGACAACAGGAACAAAAAGACTCAAAAATAATAGCAAAACTTAATAAAACTGCTGAAGAATTACCAACATTAGATATCAAAATAAAAGCAAAAGTTGCTGAAGGAGGGACAAAATTATTTGGATCAATTACTTCTTCACAATTTACTGAAACTTTAGCAGAACTAGGATATGAAATTGACAAACGTTTTATTAAACTATCAACAATAAAAGAACTTGGAAAATATGAAGCTGAAATAAGATTACACAGATCAGTTAAAATAAATGTTCCATTTAGTGTTATTGCTGAGTAATTCTTAATACAAAACAACATCTATACAACCGAACTTAATAGTTCGGTTTTTTTATTTTACTAGTTATTACACATAGAGAGAAAATTAAAATCTGTATATTTGCACGGAATTTAAAAAATCACAAAAACCATGGCTTTTGACATTAATATGATTAAAAAATTATATGAAAGCTATCCTAATTCTATAAAAAAAACTCGTGCAATTATAAATAAGAACCTTACACTTTCTGAAAAAATTCTATATACTCATCTTTGGAATAAAAATTCTAGTAAAGAATTCAAAAGAGGAAACGATTATGTAGATTTTGCTCCAGATCGTGTTGCGATGCAAGATGCAACTGCACAAATGGCTTTACTTCAATTCATGCAAGCTGGAAAAGAAAAAGTTGCCGTACCATCTACCACTCATGCTGATCATCTAATTCAAGCAAAGCTTGGTGCATCAAAAGATTTACAGGAAGCATTAAACACAAATAACGAGGTTTTCCAATTTCTAAGCTCAGTATGTAACAAATATGGTATTGGTTTTTGGAAACCTGGCGCTGGAATAATACATCAAGTTGTTCTAGAAAACTATGCTTTTCCAGGTGGTATGATGATTGGAACTGATTCACACACTGTAAATGCTGGTGGATTAGGAATGGTTGCAATTGGGGTAGGAGGTGCAGATGCTGTTGATGTTATGGCTGGGATGCCTTGGGAGCTAAAATTCCCAAAACTAATTGGCATTAAACTTACAGGAAAATTAAATGGCTGGACATCAGCAAAAGATATTATCTTAAAAGTAGCTGGCATACTTACAGTTAAAGGAGGAACAGGTTGTATTGTAGAATATTTTGGTGATGGCGCTACTTCATTATCAGCTACTGGAAAAGGAACAATATGTAACATGGGGGCAGAAATTGGAGCAACAACCTCAACATTTGGATATGATAATAGCATGGAGAGATATCTAAGAGCAACGGATAGAAATGATGTTGCTGATGAAGCCAACAAAATAAAGAAGCATTTAACAGGTGATAAAGAAGTTTATGAAAATCCTGAAAAATATTTTGATCAAGTAATTGAAATTAACCTCTCAGAACTTACTCCTCATTTAAATGGGCCATTTACACCTGATCTTGCAACTCCAGTTTCACAAATGAAAGAGAAAGCCAAACAAAATAATTGGCCGCTAGATATAGAATGGGCATTAATTGGTTCATGTACAAACTCATCTTATGAAGATCTTACTAGAGCAGCATCAATTGTAGAAGATGCGCTTAATAAAAAATTAATTCCAAAAGCTACATTAGGTATTAATCCCGGATCTGAACAAGTTAGATTTACAGCTGAAAGAGATGGCCTTATTGAAACATTTGAAAAATTTAAGAATACCAAGATTTTTACAAATGCCTGTGGACCTTGTATTGGACAATGGTCAAGAAAAGGAGCTGAAAAACAGGAAAAAAATTCTATCGTACACTCATTTAATAGGAATTTTGCAAAAAGAGCAGATGGTAATCCTAATACACATGCCTTTGTTGGTTCTCCAGAAATGGTAGCTGCCATTGCAATCTCTGGTAGATTAGATTTTAATCCAATAACAGACTATCTGCAAAATCAGAATGGCGACAAAGTCAAACTTAATGAGCCAACAGGACTTGAACTTCCTCCACTTGGATTTGATGTTGGTGATAATGGATATCAAGAACCTTCTAAAAATGGAAATAGCATTAAAGTAAATGTTAATTCTGAATCAGATAGACTTCAATTACTAACCCCTTTTAAAAAATGGAATGGCAAAAATATAACTCATGCAAAACTCTTAATTAAAGCAAAAGGAAAATGTACAACTGACCATATTTCTATGGCAGGTCCATGGCTTAAATACCGCGGACATCTTGACAATATCTCTAACAATTGTCTTATAGGTGCTGTTAACGCTTTTGGTGAAAAAACAAATGCTGTTATAAATCAAATTAGTGGAAATATCGATGAAGTTCCAAATGTAGCAAGAGCATACAAAAAAGCAGGAGTTCCATCAATTGTAGTAGGAGACCATAATTATGGTGAAGGCTCTTCTAGAGAACATGCCGCAATGGAACCAAGACATTTAGGTGTAGTCGCTGTAATTGTAAAATCATTTGCAAGAATTCATGAAACAAATCTCAAGAAACAGGGAATGCTTGGATTAACATTTAATAATGAGTCTGATTATGATTTAATTAAAGAAGATGACACATTTAATTTCATAAATCTTGAAAGCTTTTCTCCTTCAACTCAGATTGAGCTAGAAATCTTACATAAAGATGGAAGTAAAGATGTCATTCTTCTCAATCACACTTACAACGAAGCTCAGATTGATTGGTTTAAAGCAGGCTCAGCACTAAACCTTATTAGAAAAGAAAACTCAAAATAATTCAACCTCTATTTCTTTGTAATATATTCTGGAATATCATCAAAATATTGTGTCTCATTAGTAGTGTAATCTATCTTGCAACAATAATGTTTTAATCCATTAGTAACAAAAAGATATTTTGCACGTAAATTAAAATTATATTTTGCGATTTGATCAAAAACATTCTTTCTAATAGAGACTGTTGGCGCTTTACATTCCACTAAGATAATAGGCTCTAAAGATCTGTCATTAACCACAATATCAGCTCTAGTATTAAGATTATTATACTTAACCATTTTCTCAACTTGCATTAATCCAATAGGGTATCTTTTATAATTAATTAAATAATGAATAACGTGCTGCCTCACCCATTCTTCTGGTGTTAACACAAAATAATCTTTTCTTACTATATCAAAAATTTGTGTACTATTATTAACTACTTTACTTTTGAGTTCTATTTTTGGAAAATTAAGCTCTTGCATAAACATATAAACAAATTTAAGTGAAATATAATGAGATTATAGCATCAATCGATAATAAAGAATATAGAAACATATACTTTTTATCAGGCAATGAAAGTTATTATATTGATAAAATATCAAAATATATATCGACAAACATTCTAACAGAAGAAGAGAGGTCTTTTAATCAGGTAACTCTCTATGGAAAAGAAACTAATACACAAGAAATTATTGCTGAATCCAAGCAATATCCATTTGGAGCAAATAATAGGGTTGTTATTATTAAAGAGGCTCAACATGTGAAAAACATAGAGTCAATTATGGATTACATAAATAGTCCTCTCTCCACAACAATTCTTGTTATCTGTTATAAAGAAAAGAAAATTGATAAAAGAAAAGGATTCTTTAAAACCATTCAAAAAGAACATCTTCTTTTTGAGAGCAATAAATTATATGAAAACCAAATTTCTAAATGGATAAAAGATTATTGTAACGAGCAAAACCTCTCAATTACTCATGAATCTTGCGCTATACTTGTTGAACATCTTGGAACTGATTTAACAAGAATAACTAATGAATTAGATAAATTACTAATAAATTTAAACCAAGAAAAAGAAATTACTCCCTCAGTCATTGAACAACATATAGGGATAAACAAAGACTTTAATGTCTTTGAATTGCAAAACTCACTAGGAAAGAAAAATGTCTTAAAGTCCAACAAAATAGCAAAATACTTAAGCTCAAATTCTAAACATCATCCATTCGTTCTAACTATAAGTTCCATTTTTTCGTTTTTCAAAAAGGTATTAATATTTAAGCAAATTCAAAATCTCGATAAAGCTACTATCGCAGCAACATTAAAGATAAATCCATTTTTTATCTCTCAATATCAAGTTGCTTCAAGAAACTACACTACTGTCCAACTTAACTTTATCTTTAAATATCTACGAGACTACGAATTAAGATCAAAAGGAATAGATAACAAAAACACATCTACAGAATCTCTATTACAAGAATTAATATTTAAAATACTTCACACATAAAAAATAAGTCTTTATTTTTTATATTTGCGCTCATTCAAATCGGCATGCAAAGATTTATTAAAATCATTCTACTCATTTTTATTTTCTCAAGCAGTTATGCTCAAAATGGCACAATAAGAGGTTTTGTATATGACAAATCATCAGGTGAACCTGTGATGTTTTGTAATGTTTTTCTTAAAGGAACAACTATTGGAGCTCCTACTGATGTGAATGGAATGTATAATATCTCTAAAGTTAATTATGGAACATATCAATTAGTAGCAACCTATATTGGCTATGACACATCACAAGTAGAAATAACTCTAGCTGAAAATCAAATTCTTACTAAGAATTTAGAAATCTCCGAATCAAGTATTAAACTAAATGAAGTAAAAATATCTGCCGAGAGAGAAGCAATGAGAACAGAGGTAAATGCTGCAGCAATAAAGATAACAAAAAAAGAACTTGAGATGGTGCCAACCATCGGTGGAGACCCAGATCTAGCACAATACATACAAATTATTCCTGGGGTTGTCTTTACTGGTGACCAAGGTGGTCAATTATATATTAGAGGTGGTTCACCAATCCAAAATAAAGTGCTCTTAGATGGAATGACAATATACAGCCCATTTCATTCAATAGGATTATTTTCTGTTTTTGACACAGATATAATTAGAAATACAGATGTTTTTACTGGAGGTTTCAATGCTGAATATGGTGGAAGAATATCATCAATAATGGATATTAAGACAAAAAATGGAAACAAAAAGAGATTTGGAGGAAAAATAACATCTAACACATTTGGATCAAAACTTCTTTTAGAAGGACCATTAAGTAAAAACCAAAAATCATCCTTTGTGTTTTCTGGAAAAACATCATATCTAGATAAATCATCTGAATTATTTTATAAAGAACCTCTATTCTCATTTGGCGAAAATGGTCTCCCATATAGTTATACTGATCTTTATGGAAAAATTTCTCTTCATGGTAATAATGGAAGCAAATTCAACCTATTTGGCTTTAATTTCCAAGATCTAGTAGATTATCAAAACATATCTAAGCTTAGTTGGACATCTAATGGTATTGGAAGTGAATTTATTTTAATTCCTGGTAATTCCCCAGTTTTAATTGAAGGTAATTTTGCGTATTCTTCTTACAAAATCAGTCTAGACGAGGCAGCGTCTCCTTTAAGAGAGAGTGGTATTTCTGGTTTTAGTATGGGGTTTGATTTTACATACTTTAAACCAAAAGGTAAAATTAAATATGGTTTTGACATACATGGATATGCCACAGACTTTTTAACATATAATTCTGTAAATACACCCATAACTCAGAATGAAAATACATCTGAGTTCTCTGGATATGTCAATTATCAATATACATCAACAAGATTAATTATTGAACCTGGATTTCGTATTCAGAAATATACACTCGGACTATCACCTGAACCACGACTAGGAATAAAATACATAGTAAATGAAAAAACACGCCTCAAGGTTGCAAGTGGATTTTATTCTCAAAACATACTTAGCACATCATCTGACAGAGATGTAGTTAATCTCTTTTCAGGAATTATATCCTCACCAGAGGAAGTACCTACACAGCCAAATGGAGAAGAATATAACAGTAAAATCCAGAAAGCAAAACATATTATTACAGGTATTGAATATGATGTTAACAACAAAATAGATTTCCAAATAGAAGCATATATTAAGGATTTTGATCAGCTAACCAACATCAATAGAAACATGACCAGTAATGATGATGAGACATTCATTATCGAAACAGGAATTGCACGAGGTATTGATGCGCTAATTAAGTATAATAGTAAAAAATTATATGTTTGGCTTGTATATTCCTTGGGTCAAGTAAAAAGAGATGATGGGGTTAGAGAATACTCTCCTCATTTTGACAGAAGACATAATATTAATTTTGTTACATCATATAAATTTGGAAAAGATCATGAATGGAAATTTGATACTCGTTGGAACTTAGGATCTGGATTCCCATTTACACAAACCCAAGGTTTTTATGAAAATATTACTTTTTCAGAAGGAATTAATACAGACTACACAACAACCAATGGAGAGCTAGGCATCGAATATGCTGAACTAAACAATGGTCGACTTCCTTATTACCACAGATTAGATCTATCAATTGCAAGAAACATTAAGCTTAATAATAATGCTAATCTAAATATCACTGCATCTGTAACTAATGCATATAATCGTGAAAATATATTTTACTTCAACAGAGTAAAACATGAAAGGGTAAATCAACTTCCTTTAATGCCAAGTCTTGGTATGAACCTAACCTTTTAAACAAGTTCTTAATTTATTTCAATAATTAAATTAAGGCAGCACAATATATGAGTTGTAAATACTATTTTTGTAAAAAAAATAAACTTGTCTAATTTCTCTACAAAATATATTTTCGTAACAGGCGGTGTAACATCATCTTTAGGTAAAGGAATCATTGCTGCCTCACTTGGTAAATTATTAAGTGCAAGGGGGTATAAGGTAACAATCCAAAAACTAGATCCATACATTAATATAGATCCAGGTACAATGAATCCATATGAACATGGAGAATGTTATGTTACAACAGACGGTGCTGAAACTGATCTTGACCTTGGGCATTATGAGAGATTTCTTGCAAACAAAACATCCCAAGCTAATAATGTAACAACAGGAAGCATATATCAAACAGTAATAGAGAAAGAAAGAAAAGGCGATTACCTTGGAAAAACTGTTCAAATAATCCCTCATATTACTGATGAGATAAAACGAAGAATAAAAATTTTAGGAGACACTAATAATTTTGATTTTGTCATAACTGAGATCGGCGGAACAGTAGGAGATATAGAATCACTACCATATATTGAAGCTGTTAGGCAAATTAAATGGGAGTTACAAAATAGCGCTCTATATATTCATCTTACACTTGTCCCTTATTTGTCAGCAGCAGGTGAACTAAAGACAAAACCCACACAACATTCAGTAAAAACATTATTAGAATCTGGAATACAACCAGACATACTTGTATGTAGAACAGAACATCCCTTAACTGAGAATATAAAACAAAAAATAGCTTTATTCTGTAATGTTGAGAAAGATGCTGTTATAGAATCAATAGATGCAAAAACAATTTATGAAGTCCCGCTTCTAATGCAAAAAGAAAATCTTGATAAGGTTGTTCTACGAAAACTAAATCTAGATGACAACTCTGATGTCAAACTTGACAAATGGAAAGACTTTTTATTTAAACTAAAAAACCCAAATCAAGAAGTTAACATTGGACTAGTCGGAAAATATATTAAACTTAAAGATTCCTATAAATCAATCTGCGAAGCATTTATTCATGCTAGCACAGAAAAAAAATGTAAAGTTAATATCAAATGGATCAATGCAGGGAGCCTCACAGAAAAGACTATAAAAGAAGAATTAGATAATCTTAATGGTATTTTAGTAGCGCCTGGTTTTGGCGATAGAGGAATAGAAGGCAAGATAAATGCAATTAAATATGTACGAGAAAATAAAATACCATTCCTAGGAATATGCCTTGGAATGCAATGTGCTGTAATTGAATATGCTAGAAATATTCTAAATATGCCTGGAGCAAATTCGACCGAAATGAAACCAAATACAAAATTTCCTGTAATTGACATTATGGAAGAGCAGAAAGAAATTACAAATAAAGGAGGAACTATGAGATTAGGAGCCTATAACTGCACCCTTGATAAAGATAGTTTCTCATACAATTCATACAAAACTTTAAAAATTGAAGAAAGGCATAGACATAGATATGAATTTAACAACAAATATCTTAATGACTTTACCAAGGCAGGAATGCAATGTGTTGGAAACAATCCTGAAAACAATCTTGTTGAAATAGTTGAAATTTCATCTCACCCATGGTTTGTTGGAGTTCAATTCCACCCTGAATATAGCAGTACTGTTCTAAATCCTCACCCATTATTTAGTGGATTCATAGAAGCTTGTATTAGCAACAAATAATAATGAAAAATTACGATAAAAATTCTCTTACAGGCTTTGTATTAATGTTTTTAATACTTGTCATCTTTAATTTCTTCTTTTTACCTCAAAACGAAGAATCCATAACGGAGAATGATATCATAATAGAAAATAAAGAAATAAATAATTCTGAAACAAAAAACAACAATAACCAAAGAACTAATAACACCACCTCTGAAACAAATTCAAGAGAAATTATTTCAGAATATGGAATTTTCTCTAAATCATTAAATACTGAAAAACAAAATTATTTTCTAGAAAACGAGAAAATAAAAATAACCATATCTAACAAAGGAGGTAGAATAACTTCCGCAATTATTAAAGAAGGCCCAAATAAAAAAAAATACAAGACATATGAAGGTGAAGATTTAGAAATTTTTAATGCTGACTCATCTGATTTTAACCTTAATTTTTCCACAGGAATCAGCATAAATACAAATGAGCTCTTCTTTAAAGCAATTAATCAAAGCTCCAATAGTCTAACCATGCGACTAGAAGCTGATGAAAATCGCTATATAGACTTTAATTACCAAATAAAAAATGACTACCTAGTTGATTACAGTATTGATTTAGTTGGAATGAATAATATAATTCCAAAAGAATTAAACTATATGAATCTTGAATGGCAGATGAAAACTCCTCAAACAGAGAAAAGCAAATCTAACCAAGATATGTATACGGGTATTTATTACCAATTCTTAGCTGATAAGAATGATATAGACTACTTAGGCTATACAACAGCAGAAGACAATGAGGAAATATCAAACAAATTATCATGGGTTGCATTTCAACAACAATTCTTCAGCACAATATTTATTGCTAAAGATGGATTACAGAACGCATCATTATCTAGCTTAAAAGAAGAAGGCTCAGAATATATTAAAGATTTATCTGCAAAATTTGAATTGCCATATAATCATAATACAAATGAAAAAATAGATTTTCAATTTTATTTTGGCCCTAATCATTATAAACAACTACAATCATACAACCATAATTTCGAAGAAATAATTCCTCTAGGATGGGGAATCTTTGGATGGGTAAATAAATATATTATCATTAATCTTTTTGATTTCTTAAGCAAATTCTTATCTAATTATGGAATAATTATATTAATTCTTACTATCATAATTAAACTTGCTCTAGCGCCTTTTACATATAAAGCATATTTATCTCAAGCTAAGATGAAAGTTCTTAAGCCTGAAATTGAGAAAATAACTGAAAAAAATAAATCTAAAGATCCTATGAAAGTTCAGCAAGAAACAATGAGCTTGTACAGGAAAGCTGGAGTAAACCCTATGGGAGGCTGCTTGCCAATGTTATTCCAATTCCCAATATTAATAGCAATGTTTAGATTTTTTCCAGCTTCAATTGAATTGAGGCAAGAAGCTTTCTTATGGGCAGATGACTTATCAGCATATGACTCTATATATAACCTTGGTTTCGAGATTCCTTTTTATGGTGATCATGTTAGTTTATTCACCCTACTTATGACTATTTCAACTCTTCTATATACTAGAATGAATAGTCAAATGGCAGGAGGGCAAATGGCACAAATGAAATGGATG
The DNA here is from genome assembly GCA_014239655.1 of Flavobacteriales bacterium. Lineage (GTDB taxonomy): Bacteria > Bacteroidota > Bacteroidia > Flavobacteriales > BACL11. The sequence goes on from JAAZYM010000051.1 coordinate 50,509, forward strand.
ATGTATCTTATGCCAATTATGTTCTTAGGGTTCTTTAATAATTATGCTGCTGGCCTTAGCTATTATTATTTTCTTGCAAATATGTTTACTTTCAGCCAACAGTTTTTTATGAAGAGATTTATAGATGAAGATGCTATACTCAGACAACTAGAAGAAAACAAAAAGAAACCAAAAAAGAAATCTAATTTCCAAAAAAAGTTAGAAGAAATGCAAAAAAGACAAGAGCAAAAACTAAAGAAAAAAACAAGAGATAATTAATGAAATATATAACTTTCTTATTAATATTTCTTGTCAGCTCATGTTCTAAGTTATACAAAGACGCAACAAAAAACCAAAAAGAACTAATAATATCTCTAGAGAAAACCGCCTGTTTTGGAACCTGTCCTGTATATAAAATAAAAATATATAATTCAGGAAAAGCAACTTATGAAGGGTTAAGACATGTAAAAAAAACTGGCCTTCATTATCTTACAATTAGCGAGAGCGAAAAAAACAAAATCTTAATAAAAGCAAAGAAGATAGGTTTTAACAACATGAAAAAAGAATATACAGAGAGAATAACTGATCTTCCTACAACCTATATAACGATCCGAAAAAAGATGATTAAAGATTATTATGGCGCTCCAACTGAGCTTAAAGAATTAGAGAGTAATATTGAAGAACTATTTCTAAATAAACTTGGAGTTAATTCTTTCTAAAAACATCTTCATCGCTCTCTTCTTCATATCATCATAAGTATATGATATCTTTTTATTTAGATAATCCTCATAATTAATTTGATTATCTTGTAATGCTTCAGATTGAATTGCTTGTGATATATTAGCCACTCCATTTTTTAAAGCTTCATTAAATTCAAAAATAATCCGATTAGGAAGCTTTCTAGTAGATATCCAGCAAGCAAAAACAAAAGGAAGCTTAGTCATCTTATTCCAAATCTCTGCCAAATCATACACATAAGGATACTTTCCTTTTAACACAAATGATCTATCGCCTATAACTAGAGCAGCGCTCCTTCCCTTTATCTTAAAATCTTCATCAGAATCTAATATATTTAATTTAGGATTAAGCTTCCAATAATCTTTTAATAATAATTTTAATAATTCGACAGATGTTCTAGATTGATAATCTAAATAGATAGTATCAATCTTATCAACAGGAACAAAAGAATATAAACAAACACTATCTACTGATGATTCTGCACCAATACAGTAATCAGAAATTATCTCATAATTCTTTAATTGATTCAACACAACAACAGGAACAAGTGCTATATCAGCGGTATTATCAATTACTCTCTCAGCAATTTTTGAAGGATATTCAATAGACAAAGAAATCTCTTGAAACAAATTACTTTGTTTTAGACCATATACAAAAGGTAATGAATTTAAATATGAGATTACTGCAACCTTAATCATAAGATATAACTTAAATAATGCCATATTGCAAAAATTGAATACATTAATTTCAAAATAGCTCCTCCCATAAATCCAAGTAAAGAACCAAAAGCAATTTTAAAAGATTTCATTAGATCAAAATCTGTCTCAATTATCGCACCAATATACGCACCTAAAAAAGGCCCAATTATAACTCCAAAAGGTGGAATAAAAATCCCAATTATAATTCCAAAAACAATACCAATTGTAGAGGCTCTACCTCCCCCAAAAAACCTAACTGAATATATCTGCAGCCAATAATCTAAAAATGTAATTACAACTGCAGTTAATCCAAATAATATTAACACATCATTATTCATATTATATGGAGTGAAAAAGTGAAGAAATAAGATGCCAATAAAGGAAAGTGATGGTCCTGGAACAATTGGAAAAAATGAGCCTATAATTCCTAGAATTAATAATAAAACTGAGACTATAATTATTAGAACAGACACTTAACAAAGGTAATCAAAATTGAAACTAAATTATAAAACTAAAAAGCTTATTATTAATTTCCGTAATTTTGCAAAAAAAACATGAAACTTTCTCCGTTAAATGCAATAAGTCCTATTGATGGAAGATACAATCTTAAAACAATAGAATTACAAAAATATTTTTCAGAATCTTCCTTAATAAAATTTCGTGTTCAGGTTGAAATAGAATATTTCATAGCTCTATGTAATAGTTCTATTCTACAACTAAATCATTTTCCTGCTGAGAAATTTAGTGAACTAAGAGATATCTACAAAAATTTCTCTGAAAAAGATGCTCAAAAAATTAAAGATATTGAATCAGTTACAAATCATGATGTTAAAGCAGTAGAATACTATATTAAAGAACAGTTTAATAAACTATCACTAGAAGATTTTAATGAATTTATTCACTTTGGATTAACCTCACAAGATATTAATAATACAGCTGTTCCATATTCAATAAAAAAAGCTGTTGAAGAAGTGATTCTTCCTGAGCTTAATGATTTACTAAATCTTTTAGAAAAAAATGCAATAAAATGGAATAATGTTTCAATGTTAGCTAGAACACATGGACAAGCAGCATCACCTACGAGAATGGGTAAAGAAATGATGGTTTTTATCGAAAGAATAAAGAATCAATTACAATTAATGATTGAAATACCATATACTGCAAAATTCGGAGGAGCAACAGGAAACTTTAATGCTCACCATGTTGCATTTCCTGAAGTTAATTGGGTTGATTTTGCAAATGAATTTATCGATAATGCTTTAGGAATATCAAGACAACAAACAACTACACAAATTGAGCACTATGACAATCTAGCTGCATTAATGAATAATATATCTAGAATAAATACTATTCTACTAGACTATTCAAAAGATATATGGGCATATATATCAATGGACTACTTTAAACAAAAAATAGAAAAAAATGAAGTTGGATCTTCTGCAATGCCACATAAAGTAAACCCTATAGATTTTGAAAATGCAGAAGGAAACCTTGGAATCGCTAATAGTATATTTAGTTTTATGGCCAACAAACTACCTGTCTCAAGGCTTCAAAGAGACCTAACTGATAGCACAGTCCTTAGAAATATTGGAGTTCCTTTCTCTCATACATTAATAGCAATAAAATCACTTAAAAAGGGAGTAAATAAACTAGTGATAAACAAAGAGAAAATAACAAACGATCTTAATGAAAATTGGGCAGTTGTTGCTGAAGCTATTCAGACGATATTAAGAAGAGAAGGTTATCCTAACCCATATGAGACACTCAAAAAATTAACTAGATCTAACGCTAAAATTACTAGTGATACAATTAATGATTTTATCAATAACTTAGAGGTTGATAAAATTATCAAAGATGAGCTCAGGAAAATAAATCCAAGTAATTATACTGGAATCTAAAATTGCAACTTATTCTTTTGCAAATATTCTTCCCAATTCCAGATAAAATGTTTTAATAGATTCTTCATCTCACTTATAAAGATTGGATTTGGCTTGTTTTTTCGTTTAAAAAGTGTGCCTTGGAATTCATTAATATTATATTTCTCAAAAATAGCAAAAGCCATAGCATCAATCTCTGATCCAAATTCATTTATGAGGTCAATAAAATAGCCCTCATATTGCAAGAAATTTTCAAGAGCATATATTCTTTCATGTTCATCTAAATTACTAAAAAATTTATCAATTATTAAATTTCTAAGCTGGAGAACCTCATCTTCTTCAAAATGCGACTTTAGGCTATTTATATTACCTAAATAAATTATTATTCTAAACCAATTAACATCATCTTCCTTTAGATTAGGGTTTTGTTCAAGATTATTGTTGTTGTTTATAAAATCCTTTATTTCAACAAATCCCTCTGAGATCACATTATCAATCGTATTACAATAAACAGCTACCAGAGATTCTAATTGAATCTTTTTCTTCTTAGATAATAAACCAAAAAACTTAATCATAATTTTTATTTAATCTAAACTCATCTACAGCTGTTCTAACAATATTATCGGCAATTGCTAAACATGCTGTAGCTGCAGGAGAAGGAGCATTTAACACATGTATGTTGTTATTCTTCTTAATAATCTTAAAATCATCAATCACCTCCCCATCAATTCCTAAAGCCATAGCTCTTACTCCGCTTTTAGCACGAATAATATCATTTATTCTTAATGACGGGACCATTCTTTGTAAGTCTCTCAAAAATAATCTTTTTGAAAAAGACCTTTTATATTCATTTAAACCAAATTTCCAATGATTTATGAACAATCGTATTGTTCCCAAAAAGAACAATGACTCTAATGTGTCTTTCAAACTAAATGAAAACCTCTTATATCCTTCTCGTTTAAATGTATATACAGCATTAGGACCACATTCAATAGAGCCATCAGTCATTCTAGTAAAATGCACACCAAGAAAAGGGAATTCAGGATTAGGAACTGGATAAATCAAGTTATTTATCTTGTTTTTTGCTTTTTCAGTTAATTTAAAATAATCTCCTCTAAATCCTACAATTTTCATGTCTAATTTAAGATTGTCTTTTTTAGCTAACCTATCAGAAAAAAGCCCTGCACAAAATATATTATGATTAACATAAATCTTACCTTGATTAGTAATTATATATTCATTAGTATAGTCGAGAACTTTACAAGAACATAGTATTTTACTATTAGGATTAATAGTTATAATCTTTTCTGCAAATTTCTGGGTAGTCTGTTTATAATCAATTATTCCTGATTCAGGAACCCATAATGCAGATACTCCAACAGCATTTGGTTCAATTCTCTGAATTTCTCTTGGATTAAGAATTTTCAAATCTTTAAGACCGTTTTTTTCGCCATTATCCTTAAGTTCCAGCAAGTATTCAGCTTCAGATAAATTAACGGCCAAGACAATCTTTCCGCAAACATCATAATCAATCAAATTTTCTTTAGCAAAATCAACTAACTGCTTGCGCCCATTAACACAATTCTTTGCTCTAAAACTACCCGGCTTATAATATAAGCCTGAATGAATTACTCCTGAATTCCTGCCAGTCTGATGAAAAGCAAGAGCAGCCTCTTTCTCAATAACAATGATTTTTAATGAAGGAAATTTAAGCTGCAACTTATAAGCAGTAGCAAGACCTACTATTCCTCCTCCAATTATTGCTACATCATATCTGTTCCTATCCATAAATAAGCATTACTCTATTAATGTGAAAACTCTTGAAATATTGAACCCAAAATAAACACTTCCCTCACTCCAAGTGTCATAAGTCTCATGTATAAAGGCTCTATCTATCATAAAAGCAGAATTACTTAAATGGAACTGAAAGACATGTCCTCCAGTTTGAACATCAACACCAATTGAAAATGGATTAATCTTATTTTCAGAATTAAACTGACTATATGTTTCTAAATTTAATGACACTCTATTAGAGATCTTATACCTAGCCCCATAACCTAATGAATAAAGATCATTTTCTAGTTGATCTATTGGTAAAAGATTGTAATGAATTAGTGTTGGACTTAATTGAATTGAAAAATCTCTATTAAATTTTCTAGCAATTAGTATCTTATGACTATATGAAAACTGATCTAATAATCTGAAATTTTCATTATCAGACATTGAACTCACATATTGCTTAAAGACAATAGATGAATTTAAGCAAATAGTTACTGGAAATGTATTTTCTCCATTACTTTGACGTGTTATCTTATATTTTAAATTTGAATCTATTGCTTTTAATGATGAACTTCTTCCAATACATAAAGACAAATTATCTCTTAAACCATAATCCAAACTCATTCTTACTTGAGAATTATCTAATCCGTACAAATTATAGAAACCTGAATTTAAAGTTCCAAATCTGTGTTGTATCATAAATTGTAAGATCCCTTTAGCTGGCATTTCTACTGATTCAGAATTAACAATCTTTGTTCCTTTAAATGTATATTCTACTTGTTGAGTTGACTTGTTGTCCAATAAGGATAATAGAGATTCTTGCGAAAACCCACAAATACTTAAAAGTAAAAAAACTACTAATAAACTATTTTGTTTCATTTAGTTAGTTTTAATTCGATATCAATATTAACTAAAATTACTTCAGCAATTTTATACATGACAATTTTAGGGATTAAAATATTAAAATCATCTAATTTTATTTTAAATTCTGATAGTATATTTACAACGTCTTTCTTTTTAATTAATGTTCCTGAAACTTCAATTTCCTTTGTAACACCATGAATAGACAACACTCCTTGTACTTTAGCATTACCTTCTTTTAGCTCAGTAACTTTTCCCACAAACGTAGATTTTGGATATTTATCTGATTCTAAATAATTCTCATTAAAATGTGTCTGCATTAATTTCTTTCTAAAATTAAAATCTGATATATATAATTGAAAAACTATCTCATTTGTAGAAAAATTATAAACAGCACTAACTTTCTTGTTTTCTGCCTTAATATCTTCAATAGGGGCATATGAAAAGAAAGTAATTTTTCCATTATTTGAAATATATTGTTGAGAGAAACAATTAAAACTAAGAAAACATAATATTGATATAAAAAACCTAGTCATTTAACGCCCCATTTGACACCCATTTTTCTATAAGATAAATCTCTAAATCAGATAGCTTATTTCCCTGCGGCATTAGTAGTGGATTATTCTGCTCTAAATTAATTCTACTCAAAACATCACCATTTATAACTGCTTCATATATTTGATCATAGTCTTGTAATTGTAATCCGCCACTAGCATTTCCATACTGATGACAAGCAACACATGATTCAGTAAAGATTTGCTGAATACATAGAGTGTAACTTGGGTCCTCATCTAAAATTGTACATTCAA
>JAAZYM010000036.1 GCA_014239655.1 Flavobacteriales bacterium
AGTTTATTATTATGAATATTAAATACATAATAAATAGATCTTTTAGAATATCTATAAATAGATTTTGTTTCTGTAGTTAGTAGCATTAACTTATCATCTTCACTAAAAGAATATCCAGTTATTCTTTTAATTTTAAAATCGGAACTTTTGAATAATGTAGTGACTTTTTTACCATTTTTGAAATTATATTTAATGATTTCTTGACCATTATCAGTCTTTTTCATTTTTGTGTAGAATTCACCATTGTTCATGGATTTGAATCCCCTGTAACTTTTATAATAGAAACTGTGGTTTTGCCAGATATCTTCTAGTGTTATTTCTTTAGATTGTGGAAAAACAGAAAAAGAGATTAAGCCTATTATAAAAGTTATAATTATCTTATTCATTTAATAAATATATTTATTAGAATGCGAATTTACTTAAATTTGTATAAAATCATTTTGTATGAATTATACTGAGATTAATAATAATGATATTATTTTTTTTCAAAATCAAATAGGTGAAGATTATGTTTTTGTAGATAAACAATCATTAATTGATTATTCTCATGATGAAACTGAAGATTTGAAATTTCCTCCACATATTGTTTTAAAGCCATGTAATACAGATCATATTGCATTAATCATGAAATATTGTAATGAAAGAATGATTGCTATTACTCCATGTGGAGCCAGAACAGGTCTAAGTGGAGGTTCTTTACCAATTATGGGTGGAATTGCTTTGTCTATGGAAAATTTTAGTAGTATAATTGATATTGACGAGAATAATTTACAAGCAACTGTGGAGCCTGGAGTAATAAATCAAATTTTTAGAGATGAAGTTGAGTCTAAAGGTCTTTTTTATCCGCCAGACCCAGCAAGTAAAGGAAGCTCTTTTTTAGGAGGTAACTTAGCAGAAAATTCGGGTGGTCCTAAGGCATTGAAGTATGGGGTTACCAAGGATTATGTTTTAAACCTAGAAGTAGTTCTTCCAACTGGAGAAATAATTTGGACTGGTGCAAATGTGCTTAAAAATTCTACAGGATATGACTTAACATCATTAATGGTTGGTAGTGAGGGGACCCTTGGGATAATTACTAAGATTGTATTTAAATTGATCCCTTTACCAACTAAAGATATCAGTATGTTAGTTCCGTTTAAATCAGCAAAAAAAGCATGTGAGGCTGTATCAGCAGTTTTTATCAAAGGGATAACTCCATCTGCTTTAGAGTTTATTGAAAGAGATGCAATAGATTGGACATTGAAGTATACAGATATTAACATGAATATTGATGATGATATCCAGGCTCATCTACTTATTGAAGTTGATGGGGATGATATGGAAAAATTATTTTCTGATTGTGAGAAGATATCAGAGATTATGTATGATTATGAATGTGGAGATATATTATTAGCTGATAGTAAAGAACAGAAAGATAGATTGTGGAAAATGAGAAGGTTAGTAGGGGAGGCAGTGAAATCAAATTCTATCTATAAAGAAGAAGATACTGTAGTTCCAAGAGCTGAATTACCAACTCTTTTAGTAGGAGTTAAGGAGATAGGAAAGAAATATGGATTTAAATCTGTTTGTTATGGTCATGCAGGTGATGGTAATTTACATATCAATATAATAAAGGGAGAGATGTCTGATTATGATTGGAATAATGAATTATCTAAAGGAATAAGGGAGATTTTTAAATTAACAAAAGAGCTTGGAGGAACAATTAGTGGCGAGCATGGAATAGGATTAGTTCAAAAACCTTATTTAGATATTGTTTTTTCAGAAAAAGAGATTAACCTACAAAAAGGAATTAAAGCATTATTTGATCCAAATAACATCCTTAATCCAGGAAAGATTTTTAATTAAATCAAGATATCTAGGATTACAAATATTCCAAAAATAATTGAAGCTATACCATTAGTAGTAAAGAAAGCCAAATTTATCTTACTTAGATCATTATACTTGATTAATGTATGTTGATAAATAAGCAGTATGGTGAATATGGAGAATCCTATCCAATAGAATGATCCAAAATTATAAAATAAGCCTATAATAAATAATATACAGAAAGTGAAAAGATGTAGAGCTTTTGCGATTGTTAGTGCATTTTTTTTACCAAAGTATACAGGTATAGATTTTAAATTATTTTTTGAATCAAATTCTTCGTCTTGTAATGAATAGACAATATCAAATCCAGATACCCAAAATAAAACGACAAAGGAAAAGAGCACAGGAATTATATCAAAGACACCACTAACAGCTAAATACGCCCCAATTGGTGCTAATGAAAGGCCTAATCCTAAAAAGATATGACAAAGAACAGTAAATCTTTTGGTGTAACTATATCCTAGAATAGTGATTAAAGCTATTGGAGATAGTATAAAACAAAGCGAATTAATAAAGAATGTAGTTGTTATAAATAGTAAAGAATTTATAATTACAAATAGTAAAGCTGAGTTTGCTTTAATATTTCCATTTGGAATTTCCCTTGTTTTATTAGTTCTTGGGTTAGCAGCATCAATATCTCTATCAATATATCGATTAAAAGCCATTGCTGCTGATCGAGCAAATACCATACATAATATTACATAAATAAGTATGTTCCATTCAAAATTATTGGACCTAGCTAAGAAAAAACCAATAAATGCAAATGGCATTGCAAAGATGGTATGGTTAAATTTAATCAGC
>JAAZYM010000034.1 GCA_014239655.1 Flavobacteriales bacterium
TGAGAGTTGATTAGAAAGAGTTTGTGTCAGTTTTTCTCCATCAGGGGTTAGATAGATGATTTCGTCATATTTTCTTTCTTTCTTAAGTTGTTTAATGCAATCATAAGGTTAATTCCAGGGGTTATTTCTGATGAAACATCAGCATTAAGTGATTCTTTTCAAGATAATCTTCTTGCTCCTCCAACATATACAAGGCCAGCGGATTTTAATGGGTGGCAAGTCCCTGAAGTGCTTTTATCTGGAGATCCTAAGAAAATTAACAAATGGAGAGAAGAGCAAGCAATCAAAAGAACGAAAAATCTAAGACCCGATCTTTTAAATTAAAAAATAGACATATTCTTTGATATTGTTCAAAATATTATACTTAATATTGCAAACCTATTTTTTTAAACATATACTCGATAAATGGATTTAACAACAGAGATAGCAAAAGAATTAGTTCCATCATCAGAACCTTCAGTTTTTAAGGCTGGTGATACTATTACTGTATATTACAGAATTAAAGAAGGAGATAAAGAAAGAACGCAATTCTTTAAAGGAGATGTGCTTCAAAGAAAAGGTTCAGGAGCAACTGAAACTTTCACTATTAGAAAAATCTCAAACGGAATTGCTGTTGAAAGAATATTTCCTGTAAATTCTCCACTTATTGAAAAAATTGAAATCAACAAAAAAGGTAAGGTAAGAAGAGCAAGAATATTCTACTTACGTGGACTTACAGGTAAAAAAGCTAGAATAAAAGAACTCAAAAAATAACAGCTACTTCTTAATTATATAGAATTCTGTTCTCCTATTTAATTCTCTTTCAGTATCGTCTTCATTATTATTTTTAGGGTTTCTCTCCCCAAAACCTTGATACTTCAACCTTTCTCTAGGAACACCGTTCTTAATTAAATTTTCATAAACAGCAAAAGCTCTTCTTTCTGATAATAATTGATTGTATTGCGCCTCACCAATATCATCAGTATAACCATTAATAGATACTATTAAACTACTGTTAATATTTAAATAATCAGAAAACTCGGAAATAATCTCATTTGACACCTCATTAAGCTTATAAGAATCTAGATCAAAATAGATGTTATTTAATAGAAAGGACTCCCCTTCTTTTATATCTTGAAGTTTGAAATCAATTTCTTTAGGAGAACTGAAACTAGTATCATTAGAACTTATATATTGAGAATTAAATGCATATCCCTTCTTTTTTATAGTAACCAACACATCATCATCATTTGACAATGTAACTGAAGCAGCATACTGACCGTTCTTAACCTTAAAGACACTAACCTCATTAGTGTTTACGTTTTTTATTTCTATCTCAACATCGTTAATTTTTTCCCCATCATCATCTAACAACTCTCCTTTGATAAAGAAGACACGCTCTGGCTTAGCTCCCTCATACAAATCAAAAGAATAAATATCCCAACCACCAATACCTTTTAAATTATTTGAAGCAAAAAACGCTTTATTTCCATCAGTACTTACAAAAAGCGAAATTTCATTAAAAATAGTGTTAATTGGGTATCCAATATTTATAGGATTTCCCCAAGAATTAGCACTATCTTTCTTTGAAAAAAATATATCATAACCTCCTAAAGACGGAAAATTATCAGATGAAAAAAACAACGTCTTACCATCAGTATGTAAAAAAGGAGACTTTTCATTGTTTTTACTATTAATAATTGGACCTAAATTTATTGGATCTGACCATTCTCCATAAGAATTTTTCCTGATTTCATATAGATCAATCCCTCCATAACCTCCCTCTCTATCACTAGCAAAAATAATACAATTCCCATCTGAAGAGAGTGAAGGTTGTGATTCCCAACTATAAAAAGGACAAATATCCTTATTAAAGGAAATAATTTCTCCCCAAGAAGTATCTTTCTTTTCAGAATAAAAAATATCGCAATTATTATAGTTTCCGGCTACTCTAGAACATTTAGTAAACAACAATAGTCTATTGTCAATACTAATACAAGCTCCACCTTCATTATCTTCAATATTAAAAGGATAAGGCAAAGCCTCTCCGCTATTAAAAGAACCGTCAGATTTAAAACTATAAACAAACTCTTCCTGGTATGATGGAGCAATAATATCTATTCCCTTCTTTAAAAATCTTCTCGTAAAAAAAATATAATCTTGATCTGGTGAAATAGCAGGTAAGTACTCATCATATTCAGATGAAACACCTTTTATAATCGTTGGATCATATTTTACAGGATTATTTATTATTTCTGCTAATTCCTTAGCCTTTGGAAGAAACTCTACAGCATTTTCATAATAAATACCATCCAAACCCAAATTAAGACTTCTTTGAAGAAAATCTGCTGAATAAACAAAGTCTTTCTCAACATAAGCAATTTCAGCTAATAAATAATAAATAACAGGAAATTGCTCATCACATATATAAAGCACCTCATTAGCAATCTTTTTAGCTTGAATATTATTACCTTCTAACCATAACAGTTCAGCTCTTAAAGCATTAAACACTGGATGCTCTTTAGTGTTATTTACTAATAAATTAGCCTGTATATAATCCTTCTCCTTAATATACTTTCTAATTTTCTTTACTTCTCTTCTATTCTTAAAAGAATTTACCTTACAATCCTGAGGATAAAGACTACTACTAATTAGAAAGAAAAATACAAAGAAAACTAATCGCATTAATCTTCAGTATTTAATTCCTGTAATTGACCCTCTGATGCAGCAATAACTGTTGCAATAGTAGCATCACCAGTAACATTTACAACAGTCCTTAACATATCAAGAATACGATCTACAGCAAAGATCAATGCTATTCCCTCAGGATCAATTCCTACTGAACTTAATACTATAACAAGCATAACCATACCAGCACCAGGAACCGCAGCTGCACCAATAGAAGCTAGTGTTGCGGTCAACACAATAGTTAATTGAGCTGTAAGATCTAAATCAAAACCAAATGCCTGCCCTATAAATACTGCTGCAACAGCTTGATATAAAGATGTTCCATCCATGTTTATAGTAGCACCTAAAGGAAGCACAAAAGAAGAAACTTCTTTAGAAACACCTAAATTATTTTCACATCTATCCATAGTAACGGGAAGTGTTGCAGCTGAAGATGATGTTGAAAAAGCTAACATCTGAGCTGGAGAGATTGCCTTAAAAAAATCTGAATATCTAACCTTTGTAAAAAATCTTAATATAAATGGATAAACAAAAAATATCATTAATAATAGACCAACCACAACAGTAATAGAATAAAAGCCAAGAGCAATAAAAAGATCTGTACTAGCACCAAAATCTACAACTAGTGATGCTAATAATGCAAAAACCCCATAAGGAGCTAATCTCATGATTAGATCAACAATCTTTAGAATAATATCATTAATTCCCTCAAAAAAACCTTTAACATATACTGTTTTATCATCAGGTATCATAATCATCGAAACTCCAAATAAAATTGCAAAAAATATTATTTGCAACATATTCTTGTTCTCTGAAGAAGAATAAACAATATTTGTAGGAACTACATCTACAATAAATTGAAGGGGTCCATTGTCTTTTACTTTTTTTGCATCATTAATCTTTAGATCAGCCTTTGTTGAATACTTTTCTCTAAGCTCAATCTTCTTTTCTTCAGAAAAACTATTCCCTGGATTAAATGAATTTACTAGAAACAAGCCTATACTCACAGAAAGAACAGTGGAAAAAAGATACAATAAAATAGTCCTTGTACCAATCCTAGAAAGTCGTGATATATCTGAAAGAGAAGAAACACCTTTAATAAGAGAAGCAAAAACTAGGGGAACAGCAATAAGTTTAAGTAAATTAACAAAGATCACACCCCATGGTTTAATCCATTCGTTCGTAAAGGTGTTAAAACCTAAGTTATTAGCAATAAGGCCATAGATAACACCTAATACCATTCCAATAATAATTTTCCAATGTAAAGCTATTTTTTTCATTATATTTTATTTGTTTTACTTCTTAAATAGTGATCTACCAAAACTAAAGCAGTCATACACTCAACAACAGGGACAGCTCTAGCTAAAACACATGTGTCATGCCTTCCTTTTGCTTGAAGAATGATTTTATTACCATCAATATCTATTGAATCTTGTTTCTTCATAATTGTAGCGACAGGTTTAAAATAAATATTAAAATAAATATCATTACCGTTAGAAATACCTCCTTGAATACCTCCAGAGTTATTTGTTGCTGTTTTACCACTTAAATCCTCAATAATATCATTAACATCACTTCCTAAAAACTCTGATATATTAGACAAACCATAATCAAAACCCTTAACAGCATTTATAGATAACATAGCTTTAGCTAAATCTGCATGTAACTTATCAAAAACTGGCTCCCCCCATCCAGCAGGAACTTCTAATGCAACACAAGATATCTTTCCACCCAAACTATCCCCATTATTAGTAGTTTCTTGTATTAAAGAAATCATCTTTTTCGCTATCTCTCTATCTGGACATCGTATTATATTATCATCAATTTGGTCAAGATTAACCTCTAAATATGTTTTATTAACACTTATGTCTTTAATTTGAGAAACATAAGCCTTTACATCAACCCCTTGAGACTTTAGTATCTGCTGGGCTATCGAGCCTGCTACTACCCTACAAGCTGTTTCTCTTGCTGAAGACCTTCCCCCACCTCTATAATCCCTTACCCCATACTTCTTTTCATATGAGAAATCTGCATGAGATGGACGAAAGACTGATTTAAGTTGCTCATAATCATCTGGATTATGGTCTTTATTATTGATAATAAAACCTATTGGGGTCCCCAACGTTTTCCCTTGAAAAATTCCAGAAAGAAACTCCACAACATCATCCTCTTTTCTTTTAGTTGTGACTGAGGATTGTCCCGGACGCCTTCTGTGCAACTGTTTTTGTATAAACTCAAAATCTAACTCTAAACCTGCTGGGCAACCATCTATTATTCCTCCAATTGCATTACCATGTGACTCTCCAAAAGATGTAAGTTTAAATATTTTACCAAATGAATTACCCATACAAGGCAAATATACTAATTAATGTTTGTGCTTAATTTTGTAATTTTGTCTATTATGAAAACAGTGATAAAAAATATCTCAAAGCTGATTCAAACTGAATCAAAACTCATAAAATTTAAAGCAGGAAATGAAATGAGTAAACTAAATACTATTGAGGATGCATATATAGAAATTAAAGAAGGAAGAATCACTGAGTTTGGAAGCATGGATAATTGGAAAGGAATATCTGACTGGAATAACACCACAATAATTGATGCTGAAGATGGAATGGTATTCCCATCATTCTGTGATAGCCATACACATCTGGTATATCCTAAGAGCAGAGAAAATGAGTTTAATGATAGGATTAATGGCTTAAGCTATGAAGAAATAGCAAAAAATGGTGGTGGGATTCTAAATTCAGCTAAAACAACTCAAGAAATTAGTGAAGAAGAACTTTATGAAAAATCACTTGACAGATTAATAAACCTGATTTCTCTTGGTACCGGTGCTATAGAAATAAAGAGCGGATATGGCTTAAACACTAAATCTGAACTCAAGATTTTAAAAGTAATTAAACGGTTAAAAGAAAAATCACCAATTCCAATTAAATCTACATTCTTAGGGGCTCACGCTCTCCCTGAAAACTATAAAAATAAAAAAGAAGAATATCTAGATTTAATAATTAATGAAATGTTACCAGAGATAGATAAACAAGGACTAGCTGATTATATAGATATCTTTTGTGAGCAAGGATATTTTAATACTCAAGACACAATTAGATTATTAAATGCTGGGAAAAAATATGGATTAAAGGGCAAAACACACGTTAACCAATTCAATAGCATTGGAGGAGTTAAAGCAAGTATTGATAATGGCGCTTTATCGGTTGATCATTTAGAAATTATGAAAGAGGAAGATTATCTTGCATTTAACAATTCAGAATGTATAGCAACGCTACTACCATCGTGTTCTTTCTTTTTAGGAATCCCATATAGCCCTGCACAAGAGTTCATCAAAAGAAATATACCATTTAATCTTGCTAGTGATTACAACCCTGGCTCCTCACCAAGTGGAAATATGAATTTCATCTCTTCTCTTGGAAGCATTAAACTACAAATGAACGCAGAACAAGTAATTAACGCAACAACAATAAACGGAGCATATGCAATGGGGCTAGAGAATGAGCTTGGCTCAATAACTATTGGTAAAAAAGCTAATCTTTTTATTACAAAACCTATTCCAAGCTACCAATACTTACATTATTCTTTTGGTGAGAATCTTATTAATAAAATTATCATTGAAGGAAAAGAATTTAAGAAATAAAAAAACCCAAGAAATAATCTTGGGTTTTAAAATAGACTAAGAAATATCTTCTATTTATCGTCTTGTCTTTTTCTTTTCATATAATAGAAATGCGTAATAAAATCATCATTACTGGTATGGCTTGCATTAATAAATTCCCAACCTAATTTTGAAGCTTGATACAAAGCATCAGACATATGGCGACATGCTCTTGCCATCTTATTTAATTCCATCTGTTCTGGAGTGATCCTTCCAGTATCAAAACGAACAAAATGCTTGTATTTACTCTTTATCATAGATTTCATTTTAATATCTCCTGACACGCTACCTCTAGCAGTCAACTCAGCTTGATCCATCATTTTCTCATCATCTGGTGTTGTAGACTGTACACCCTCTATTACCATATATTCATATTCTGAAGGAGTCTTTTTGTCCAACTTACTCATTTTAGCATTACTACCTTTTTTTGATCTCTTCTGAGCAATAGACATAAATGGAATAGTTGCTACAAGAATCATTAACATTATTTTTTTCATTTCTCTAATTTCTTTTTAATTTATATTTATCAATAACGTAAAACTATAAAACTTTATTGTCCTCCTAATATAATTGGAAGATCACCCTCTCCATTTCCAATAACAACAACCTTTGCATTTGCTGATCTCGCAATCTCCTGAGTAGCCTCAATACCTTTCCACTTTAATAGCTGAGGAGTAATTGTTCTAGTTACAATCTTCTGAAATTCTGCAATCCCTTTAGCTTCAATTTCTTTTCTTTCAGCTTCTTTTCTAGCTTTATCAATTTTAAACTCATATTCAAGAGATTCTTGTTCTTGTTTAAGCTTTTGCTCGATAGCAGTTCTAAGAGTCTGAGGAAGAGTCACATCTCTAATTAATATAGCATCTAAATTTAAGTATTTATTTTGAACGCTAATTCTTGTAAGATTCTCTATCTCATCTTCTATTGCTTCACGTTTAGTAGAATACAGTTCTTCTGGTAAATAGTTACCAATAACCTCACGAGTAACTGAACGTATCTCTGGCTTAATAATTCGCTCTAAATAATTTTTACCAATCTCATCATGTAAATATCCTATCTTTTCTGGAACAGGATTATATCTAAAAGACAAATCAATCTTAATAGAAAGCCCATTCTTTGAAAGCACCTCCATCTTCTCAAAGGTTTCATGAATCTTCACATCATAATCTATTAAATCATTCCATGGAGCTATAATATGAAATCCTTGCCCATAAACTGTTTCTTTATCTAAACCTCCTCCAAATTTCTTAAATAGAACAGCTTTCTCTCCTGGATTAATAGTATAAAACATACTTGAACTAAAAAGTACTATAAAAATTAATCCTACTATTCCCATTACTAATGCCTTAGGCAAACCTTGATTTTCCATTATTTAATTGTTTAATTATTTAATTGTTTATTTAATTTCTTCTGATCTTGCTTCCTTTTATTTAAAGTGCTAATATACGAGTTAGCTCGCTTATCTCCTAATGCCTTAGCTTTTTTTGCCCAATCAATTGCTGCATCAAGATAACCTTTAATCTCAGATGCTAAAGCCATATTATAAGATGCCCTAGAGGCAGTTTTTTTGTCATTTACATTCACCATTGCTTTCCATATTTCTATCGCATCATCCCACTGATTCTTTTTAACATCCTTACTTGCTTTTTTAAGAGCATCATCCTTACCAGTATAAAAGACCCTTCTTGCCTGAATCCATACTGGAGAAATGCGTTTGCCATACTGAATACCCGCAAAATCTCCAGATTGTTGTAATGCTACGTTTCTATATGGTAATTTGCTTTCCGCCTCCTTATTTGACTTCCCCCATGCCTTAAAATCTTTCAGCTCAGTAAATTTATTCTCATCTATTATCTCTTGCTTCTTATTATCATATATCCGCCATCCGGAGACAATCTTCATCTCTAAAATTGCTTGGTGTCTTAATTCAACGATTTTCTTTCCTTTCCTTTTTATAGTCCTTTTAATTGGTTTTCCAAATACAACTCTAGAATCAGAATCAAATGTCTCAAGAACTATAAGAGCATCCGCATTATAAGACTTACATATCTTATCAACTTTCTTCCATTTTAAAGGAAAAGGAAATGATGATGTCCCTGTTCCCTTTAGCTCTAGCTCCCCTATGTTTTTTACATTAAACCTATCGGAATTATCTAACAATGTAACTAAACCATTAATACAATATTCAGAGCTTTTTCTATCTGAACCAATTCCTTCTCCACTTACAATTCCTTCAATTATATTTCCTGCTAAATTCTTTTTCGTAGGTGATGTTCTATTAGCAATAACTACTGTTTTTATTTCCTGAGACAAAGTTATATCAGCAGGCCTCTGTATTGAGACTAAAACAGATGAAGTTGTACATGATGAAATCAAAAAAACAAAAAACAGAAATAATATATATATAGGCCTCATAATCTTAGATTAATCCATTGTATTTTCTAAAAAACCATTCTACAGAAATTAACAATAACAAAATTAACAAAATCCATTCAATATCAATAATTTGCTTAAGAGTATCCTCAAAACTAGTTATTACCTGTTTTTCTTCCTTATTATTAACTACTTGGATAAGATCACTTAAGTTATCAACCAAGAAGGTCTGCCCTCCTGTTTGTTGACTAAGATTAAATAATAATTGATGATCTGCAACAGTTTTAAGCGATTCAATCTGTACTGGCTTAACAAAGAAAGAGCCTTTTTTAGTAACACCTCTCTTCTCAATCTTAGCAACTAAATTATAATTACCATCTTCTAGATCCCCCACATCTAGATAATACTTATCATCTATTCTATCAAATAAAAAAGTATATTCCTCCTTATCTGTATTGGTTAGGGTTAATTCAATATCATCACTATTATCTAACTCATAATTATCATTATAAACCTCAGCCTCAAAAAGAATACTATTATTTTGATCAAATTCTTTATCATACAACAATCTAAACTTACTCTTATCTTCTTTAATCAAGAGATATTGTGTAATCTTATTAATTAGATTATTAAAATTATCACTATTATTATTTAACTGGTAATCCTTCAACTTCCATCTCCACCAGCCCTCACCTATTAATAAACCAACTTTTTTATTATCAATATTATCAAAAACACAAATCGGATCATCCGTAATTATCGAAGTAACTCTTTGATTTAACATTAAATTAAGAGATGGAGAAATATCATAAACTCCAAAAGAAGAAACCAATGGAGGCATAGAATTAATCATATCTTTAATTTCATTAGATATATTAAATGAATTAAAGTCATTATTAACAGTAGCAAACACCTCATTATTAAACGATCTATTCTTAAATTTCAACCTAGGTATCAAAGAAGAATATAAACTATAATCTTGTTTACAAAAAATCAGAACTGGAATATTCTTAGTAGATAATGATGTTATAAGATTTTTATTTTTTTCAGAAATAGAATGTAGAACAACAAGATTATAATCAAATAAGTTGCCATCAAAATCATCAGTTTTAGACACTTCTAAATCATAATCCTTATTACTATCCATAACACTTACAAAAGCTGCAATATCTGGATGAGCAAAATCATGAATAAGAAGGATCTTATATTTAGAGTTAATAACATCAATATAAAAATTATAGGAATTATTACTGATATTTTTCTCTGCTTTTAAAACAGAAATTGAAGCCTTATAACTTTGAACACCCATATCAGAAGCTGCTAATTCCACTGGAACTTTTAAAAACTCTTTATCACTAGAAATATTAATAGTTTTCTTAAAAACTAATTCACCTTGTCTTTCAACCTTTAATAACAAACTATTTCCTTCAAACTTATCTGACTCAATATATATCTCAGTAATAAAATCATTTCCTAAAAAGACTATATCATTATGTTTAACATCAGTAATTCTATTATCCCTAGTAATATTAGTATCACCCAAACAAATAGTGTGAATAGGAGTTTCTAAAACATCAGAATATAAAGGACTACTTCCATTATTATATAATCCATCCGTAGCTATAATTACAGAAGAGAGATTCTTATTAGAAAACCTACTATTAATATCATCTAAAATATTACTATAATTAGTATATATTCCTGTATTTTCCTCACTAAAACCTTCATGTAATTTATCTGAGAAATGATATTTATAAATTTCCACATCATCTAATTCATTTGAAAAATTATCTAATTCTATCTTTACGTTCTCCTTAATTGATTGAGAAGCATCTTGTAAAATAACAATAATAGGTTTTTCAAATATCTTAGTTGAAGATTTAATAACAGGATCTAAGATTAAGAATGTAAGAAGAGTTATAAAAACAAACCTTAAAAAAGTTAGAAAATAGAACAACTTCTTATTTAGAACTTTCTGTTGTCTAAAATATAAAAACAGTGCGTATGATAAACCTAATAAGACACATAAAACAAACAAATTACTAGAGAATATAATACTGTCAAGCATGAATTATGTTAGCATCCCACCACAAACATTAATAACCTGCCCAGTAATATATGAAGACATATCAGAAGCTAAGAATAATGTAGTATTAGCAATATCTTCAACACTACCTGTTCTTTTTAAAGGGATACTTTCTGACCACTCTGCTACTTGATCTTGATTTAATGCTTGAGTCATTTCAGTCTCAATAAATCCAGGAGCTATGGCATTACATCTAATATTTCTTGATCCTAATTCTAAAGCAGTTGATTTTGTAAAGCCAATAATTGCAGATTTTGAGGCTGAATAATTAGTCTGACCAGCATTCCCTTTAACACCTACAATAGAGCTCATATTTATAATGGACCCACTTCGTTGTTTTAACATAGGTCTAAGCACTGCTTTTGTTAGGTTAAATACTGAGTTCATATTTATCTTCATAACATAATTAAAATCATCTTCACTCATTCTCATAAGTAGACTATCTTTTGTAACTCCAGCATTATTTACAAGTATATCAATACTTCCAAAATCTTTAATGACCTGCTCAACTAACTCATTTGATGAGTCAAAATCAGAAGCATCAGATGAATATGCTACGACCTTCACCCCATATGAAGAAAGAGATTTGGTAAGTTTAGATGTGTCAGTATTAGTTTTTCTACAAGTAAAAGCAATATTTGCTCCTTGTTGAGCAAACTTCTCAGCAATACCCTTACCAATTCCTCTTGAGGCACCAGTAATAATTACATTTTTACCATCTAAAAGTTTCATATATATCTATTTAATTTATTAATAAAAGTATAAAATAATTATAGTTAAGAAATAAGCTCAGCCATTAAACTTCCAATATTAGCTGGAGAATCAGCAACAGCAATACCACATTCTCTCAATATTTCCATCTTTGCATCTGCAGTATCATCTTTACCCCCAACAATTGCCCCAGCATGTCCCATTGTTCTGCCTGCAGGAGCTGTCTTTCCAGCAATAAAGCCAACAACAGGCTTTGTACCATTCTCCTTAATCCATCGTGCTGCATCAGCCTCCAATTGACCTCCAATCTCACCAATCATAATTATTCCATCAGTTTCATCATCATTCATAAACAACTCTACCGCATCCTTAGTTGTTGTGCCAATAATAGGATCACCACCAATTCCAATAGCCGTAGAGATACCTAATCCTGCTTTAACTACCTGATCAGCTGCTTCATAGGTAAGAGTACCAGATTTTGAAACAACCCCAATCCTACCCTTCTTAAACACAAATCCTGGCATAATACCACATTTTGCTTCCTCTGGTGTAATAACACCTGGACAATTTGGACCAACCAAAGTGCAAGATTTATCTGTAAGATAATTTTTCACCATTATCATATCTTTAGTAGGAATTCCTTCTGTAATACATATAATTACACCAATACCTGCATCAGCAGCCTCCATTATTGCATCTCCTGCAAATGGAGGTGGAACAAAGATTAGAGAAGTATTTGCCCCTACTTGATTAACAGCCTCAGCAACAGTATTAAAAACAGGCCTATCTAAATGAGTTGAACCTCCTTTTCCTGGAGTTACTCCACCAACAACATTTGTTCCATATTCTATCATTTGTTCTGAATGGAACGTTCCTTCATTACCAGTAAATCCTTGTATAATTACTTTAGAAGATTTATTTATCAATACACTCATCTTTAGAAAATTTTAATTTATGCAAAATTAGAACATTATGTCTAGTAACAAAGGATTTTAAATACTTTTGCAATATGAATAGCTTGATTAATAATGATACAATATGCGCTCTTGCAACTGGAGGGGGAATGAGTGCAATAGCACTGATTAGAATTTCTGGAGATCAATCTATAAAAATAGCCAATAAAGTATTTGATAAAAACCTGCTAGATAAAAAAAGTCATACAGTACATTTTGGAAATATCTTAGAAGACAATAATATTATTGATGAAGTAATTATTACAATTTTTGCAAAAAACCAGTCATTCACTGGAGAGCAAACAATTGAAATATCTTGTCACGGCTCAAAATTTATTCAAAATAAGATCTTAGAGCTTTTAATTAATAATGGGGTAAGATTAGCTAATCCTGGAGAATTCACAATGAGAGCCTTTAAAAATGGGCGATTAGATCTCTCTCAAGCAGAATCAATAGCAGACTTAATAGAATCAGAAAGTTCAGCTGCTCATAAATCTGCAATCCAACACCTACGAGGTGGTTTTTCAAAAAAACTAAAGACATTAAGGCAACAACTAATTGATTTTGCATCTCTTATAGAGCTAGAATTAGACTTTTCAGAAGAAGATGTTGAATTTGCAAATAGAAAACAACTTAAAGAATTACTTAATCAGATGCATAAGGAGATCAGCGCTCTTATTAATTCTTTTAAACTAGGAAATGTCATAAAAAATGGAATTCCAGTCGCTATTCTTGGAGCTCCAAATGTTGGTAAGTCTACACTACTAAACTCTATTTTAAATGAAGAAAAAGCAATTGTATCTGATATTGCAGGGACAACAAGGGATTCAATTGAAGATGAGATGATTATTAATGATTATAATTTCCGATTTATTGACACAGCTGGTATAAGAAAAACTGAAGATAAAATTGAAAACCTAGGAATTGAAAGAACACTATTTCATGCTAATAAGTCAAGTATTATCATCTATCTTATAGACATTACTGCTGATATAGAAAAACAAATAAAAGATATAGAGAAACTAGATAAAGAAGATCAAAAAAAGGTTATCAAAGTAATTAACAAAATTGATCTTCAAGCTAAGATCATAAAGGAAATTAAAGATTGCCTCTATATTTCTGCAAAAGACCAGTCAGATATTGAGAAACTAAAAAACAAGATATTTGACTTTACAGATGTTAAAAAATTAGATAACACCAATACAATAGTGACTAATCAAAGACACTATGAACAACTTAAGGAAACAATAAAGGAGTTAGAATTAGTGATGGAGGGTTTAGACAATAATCTAAGTAGTGATCTACTAGCTGTTAATATTAAACAATCCTTATTTCATCTAGGGCTAATTACAGGTGAAGTTTCCACAGATGATCTGCTTTCAAACATCTTTAGTAAATTCTGTATCGGAAAGTAACGTTAATTGCTTTTATTATTTAAATCCCTACTTATAATCTAGTGTAAATCTTAATAGTTTTCAACTAGTTAACAATTACTTGCTTTTGTTTGATGTTTTTTTGTTGCTAATTTTTAGTTTTAATTCAATTTAAATCAAATAGCAACAAAAATGAGAGTACATTTAAGAAAACGTAGGCAAAAAAACGGTAAGATTTCTTTATATCTTGAAATATATAAAGGTTACTTAAAAACTGATAATAAGATAAAAGCAATTAGAGATTATGAATATCTAAATCTTTATCTATATAATAAACCCTCAGGGTTTCTTCAAAAGAAACATAACAAAGAAACTACTCAACTTGCAAAAACAATTAAAGCTCAAAAAGAAATTGATATTCAAAATGGAAAATATGGGTTTAGTAGTAAATCAAAACAAAATTCTGATTTTTTAAAATATTTTCAAAAACTAACAAATGACAGACTACAGTCTAAGGGAAATTACGGAAATTGGAATAGTGTACTAAAACATTTAAAAGGTTTTACTTCTAATAGAATACTCTTTAAAGATATTGATGAGAAGTTTTGTGAAGGCTTCAAAGACTATCTAGTTAATACTGCATTAAAAAAGAACGGAGAGAAACTATCTACCTCATCAATTTCATCTTATTACAACAAATTTAAAGCGTCTTTAAAACAAGCCATAGAAGATAAAATAATCACTTATAACCCAAGTGTTAACATTAAGCTTCCAAAGATAATTGAGAATAAAAGACAATATTTAACATTAGAAGAATTACAAAGTTTATATAAAACAGAATGCAGATACCCTGTACTTAAAAGAGCATTTCTTTTTTCTTGTCTTACAGGATTAAGAAAAGGAGATATTCAAGAGTTAAAGTGGAATGATTTACATACAACAGAAGATGGTGTAAAAATCACTCATCATCAAGAAAAAACTGAATCTCTTGAATATTTAGATATAAATCATCAGGCAGTTGAATTAATTGGAAACAAAGAAGGTGATGATGATTTAATATTTAAAGGATTAAAATTTTCAACTTATGTTAATACAGCTTTAATGTTGTGGATACTTAAAGCAGGAATAACTAAGCATATAACTTTTCATTGTGGTAGACATACCTATGCTACTCTATTATTTAACTATGGAGTTGATCTATTCACAGTGAGTAAATTATTAGGACATAAAAATATTAAAAACACTCAAATTTATGCTAAGATAATTGACAAGACAAAAAGAGAAGCTGTAAATAAATTACCACAAATAAAAATTTAGTTTTTAACAGAAATCTTAACAGCAATTATCTGATATAAATACATATAAAAAACTAATTAAAAGCATTAAAATCAGCAAATAAAAACCAAACAGATTTTACTCATTTCTATTATATAAAAAAAGATATAATGGGAAAAAATAAAGAAGAAGTATTACTAAGTAAAATTGAGGAATTAACATTAAAACTTGAAAAGATTGAACAACTACTTTTAACACAAAAAAAGGTGTTAAATTTTAATGAGGTAATGTTATATACAAATCTATCAAAGAGTTATTTGTATCAACTTACATCAAATGGTGGAATCCCTTGCTATAAGCCCAATGGAAAACACATATACTTTAACAAAGAGGAAATTGAAAATTGGCTTTTAAATAATAGAAAAATATCAAATATAGAGTTAGAAGAAATTTCTAATAATTATTTGAATTAATCTAGTAAAACTGCATATAATTTAGGTGTTGGGTAATTATACCCTTTAATCCTTACTATGCTTATAACTTAAATAATATAACTATGTATACACCAAAACAAAGAGAAACAGTAAAAGAAATGAGTAATTGGTTAGGTAAAACTAATTGGGATATCTTCTCTACAGTAACCTATAGATATGATATTAAAGCTAAACAAAACTATAAGATAATGACTACCTTAGAAGAGTATCTAAAGAGCCTAGATAAGCCTTTTAATATGTTTTGGGTAACTGAGTTCACTAACTACAACTATAACACTCATAACCA
>JAAZYM010000045.1 GCA_014239655.1 Flavobacteriales bacterium
AGGTAAATATTGGAGATGCCTCTCCAAAGATTGATCTTACCCTGCTTGATGGTAGGGTGGTTAATAATAAGAATTTAGAAGGTAAGGTAGTGGTAATACAGTTTACCGCCTCATGGTGTAGTGTATGTATTAAAGAGATGCCCCATTTAGAGAAGCAGGTGTGGCAACGTTTTAAGGATGATGATTTTATTCTAATAGGAGTTGATCTTAAAGAGGAATTAGATGTGGTTAGAGAATTTGTCTTAAAGACAGAGGTTACCTATCCATTCACTATTGATAAAGATGGATCTTTCTTTGAATCATTTACCCTACCAAAAGCAGGGGTAACTAGAAATATTGTTTTAGATAAACAGGGAAAGATATCTTTCCTAACAAGGCTGTATGATGACAAAGAATTTGCTCAAATGATTGAGCAAATAGAGATATTACTTAGTAGGTAGGGTTATTTATTTTAGGATAACCCCAAAAGAAAGTCCATTAATAGACATGCTCCCTGCTTCATAATCTTCTTTTTCTTCAAGGATATTGTATTTCATCGTAAGTCCAAGAGATTTAGATAGTTGTAGAGATAAACCAACTTGCATCCCAAATTCATTATTAGAAGGCTCATTACCATCTAATCCAACAGGAACCCATCTTTCATCATCAATAACATATACTCCAGCTCCTGCAAAAAGATTAAAATGATCGGATAGATTCCATGATAGGTTTCCAATAAGGAAATTGTAATTAAAACCTTCAGACATTCCTACAGATCCAATAAAATCTATGTTTTTTGAAAGTTCAAAAGCAGAACTAACACCCAGTACATAAGAATTAATATTCTCACTTTTTAGATCTCCAGCACCATTTTCATAAAACTCAACTTCTAACATAGAATATTCAGCAAAGATATTTGTTGTTTGCGCTTGAGTAATTGAGAGTGAGAAAATTACTAGAGTAAATAATAAAAATATTTTTTTCATAATATGTTTCTTTAGTTGCTTAATCTTGCAAAGATACAAAAATATTACTTGATAAGTAAAATACATGTTTATACCTATCTTAGTATATGATGTTATATTTAGTTTTCTTATTGTATAAAATATTTTATTTTTGTTTTATGAAGAAAAAAATCCTATTAATCCTTTTTTTCCCAGTTTTTTTATTTGGACAAAGCCCTAATTATTCTGAAGATATTGCTCCAATAATATACGGTAAGTGCCTTCAGTGTCACCATACTGGAGGAATTGGTCCATTGTCATTAGAAACTTATCCAAATGCTGTGTCAAATGCTGGCTTAATTCAACATGTTACCTCTACTGGTGAGATGCCTCCATGGCCTCCAGACACTACATACCAGCGTTTTGCGTATGAAAATATCTTATCAATAGATGAAATTGCAAAAATTACAGATTGGATTACCGCTGGTGTTCCTCTTGGTGATACCAATTTATTACCGCAGATGCCTACTTTTTCTAACAATTCAACTTTTGGTCCAGCAGATTTAGAAATTCAAATTCCAACTTATTCAAGTACTGCAACTTCAAGTTCTGATGATTATGTTTGTATATCTATACCTTCTGGATTACTACAAGATAGACAAGTTAGAGCTATTGAAGTTATTCCAGGTAATATTGAAATAGTACACCATGTTATTGTTGCTATTAACGAGTTTGGGAGCCCTTCAACAACTATAACACCAAATTGTATGGCTCCAATAGGGGGAGATCAAGTGTATACTTATGCTCCTGGTTCACTTCCAATAGAATTCCCTGTAGATTCATTAAACAAATTTGGTATAGAGATTCCTGCTAATAGCAGTATTGAACTTGGTATGCACTATCCAGAAGGAACTTTTGGACAATTGGATAGTACAAAAGTTAAATTTTATTTTTATCCTCAAAACACAACTATAAGAGAAATATATACTGAATATTTAATTACCGAAGGTTTACCTCCTGGTCCTCCTTTTAATATACCTCCTAATCAAATTACACAGATGTCATCTACATATGGTCCAATAATTAATGATATGTCATTAATGTCAATTTTTCCACACATGCATCTTCTCGGTAAGGATATAGAATGCTTTGCAGTAACCCCTACAAATGATACTATTAATTTGATTAGAATAAATAAGTGGAATTTTGAATGGCAAGGGGCATATTTATATAAAAAGTTTCTTAAAATTCCAGCTGGAAGTATAATTTATGCCTCAGGAAGCTATGATAATACAACCTCAATTACAAACCCAAATCCAGTACTTGTTCAGTCTGGTCTTAATACTGATGATGAGATGTTTGTTTTTATTTTTCAGTTTTTAGATTATCAGATTGGGGATGAAAATATTTTATTAGAAAACACTAGTCTTTCTACAAATATTTTTGAAGGAAACCCTGGATTATCATCAAGAAAGCTACTCAATATGACTAATATTATCGGTCAGTCAGTCAGAGGAAAAACGAATACTCCATTAATGTATTTATTTGATGATGGCTCGGTAGAAAAGAAAATTATTTTAGAATAATTTTTGTTAAGGATTATTTAATGTATCCATATCATAATAAGATCAAGCAAAGAATTAGAAATAAGGAGCTGATAGATTATAAGTATGTGGAATCATATAAAAAGATTAAGCCTTGTCTTTTATTATATTTTGATACAGAACCACGAATTCGTCCAATACGAGAACATAGGTTTAAAGAATACGAGATGTTGTTAAATGATGATTAACAAATTTTCTTATTCATAATATTTAAATAAAAAAAGACCCCTAAAAATTAGAGGTCTTTTATCGTTGTAGCGGGAGCCAGACTCGAACTGACGACCTTCGGGTTATGAGCCCGACGAGCTACCAACTGCTCCATCCCGCGATATATCGACAAATATAAAGCATATACTTTATTTCTCAAGCAATAAATCATAATTATTTATTAAACAAAAGAAGTATTTTTGCTGCTATGATTTCAGTGAATGATTTGTCTCTTTATTTTGGAGGACAAGATGTCTTCAAGGGGATTTCTTTTATGGTTAATAAAGGAGATAAGATAGGATTAGTTGGTAAGAATGGAGCTGGAAAATCTACATTATTAAATTTATTGGCTAAAGAGTTGCATCCTAATGATGGTAATATATCAATTCCAAATGGACTTATAGTT
The DNA here is from genome assembly GCA_014239655.1 of Flavobacteriales bacterium. Taxonomy (GTDB): domain Bacteria; phylum Bacteroidota; class Bacteroidia; order Flavobacteriales; family BACL11. Next base: position 3,141 of record JAAZYM010000045.1, read on the forward strand.
GGTTATTTGACTCAGGATTTAGATTTTGAAGATGGTAGAACGGTAATTGAAGAGGCTCAAACGGCATTCGATTACCTAAATAAAATAAAGGAAAGATTAGAAGATGTAAATAAGCAAATCAATGAAAGAACTGATTATGAAACAGATTCTTATTTAAGTCTTATTTCAGAGTTTCATGATTTAGATGAGAGATATAGAATGTCTGGAGGAAATGATATTCAATCTGAGATGAGTCAGGTATTGAATGGTTTAGGATTTACTCAGTATGATTATAATAGACAGACTGCTTAATTTAGTGGTGGATGGAGAATGCGTGTTGAATTAGCTAAGATACTTCTTCAAAAGCCAGATATCCTTTTATTGGATGAGCCTACTAATCATCTTGATATAGAATCTATTATATGGTTAGAACAATGGCTGAAGAAATATACCGGTGCAATTGTATTGGTTTCTCATGATAGGATTTTCTTGGATTCTGTTTCTAATAGAACAATTGAAATAGCTTTTAGTAAGATTAATGATTATAAAGCAAAGTATTCAAAGTATTTAGAATTAAGAAAGGATAGGATCGAAAAACAGATTCAAGCCAAGAAGAATCAAGATAAATTTATTGCTGACACAAAGGTTCTTATAAATAAGTTTAGAGCTAAAAAGAATAAAGCAGCATTTGCACAATCATTAATAACCAAACTTAATAAATTGGATATTATACAGGTTGAGAAGGAAGATATTGGTAGAATGCAATTTAGGTTTCCTCCGGCTCCACATTCAGGAAAATTAAGTTTAACATTAGAAAATGCTTCTAAGAGTTATGATGATCTTCATGTGCTTGAAGCTATAGATTTAGAGATTGTAAAAGGAGAGAAGATTGCTTTTGTAGGTAAAAATGGAGAAGGAAAATCAACTCTGGCAAAGATGATTGTTGGAGAAATAGATTATAGTGGATATATTCAGCTTGGTCATCAGGTAAAGATGGGTTATTATGCTCAGAATCAAGCAGATTTCCTAGATGATGAGCTGACAGTATTAAAGACTATAGAAGATGCTGTGACAGAGCATACAAAATCAAATGTTAGAACTATTCTTGGGTCTTTTTTGTTTTCTAATGACGATGTCTCTAAAAAGGTAAAAGTATTATCTGGTGGGGAGCGTGCTAGAGTTGCATTATGTAAACTATTATTAGAGCCGTATAATCTGCTTGTTATGGATGAGCCTACAAATCATTTAGACATTGCTTCCAAGGAACTTTTAAAGAAAGCTTTAATGGATTATGATGGTAGTTTAATTGTGGTTTCTCATGATAGAGAATTTTTACAAGGTTTGACAGAAAAAGTATATGAGTTTAAGTATAAAAAAATTAAAGAATACGTCGGAGATATAAATACTTTTTTGTCTGAGAAAGAATTAGATAATTTTAAGCAGTTAGAAACATCTCAGAAAGACCAGAAAATAGTGATTAAAGAAAAAAGTAAAGAAAAAAAATCTTATAAGAATCAGAAGATACTTAAAAGTAATATCAGAAAATTAAGAAATAGGATTGGAAAGTTAGAGAAAGAGATTCAATCTATATCCGATGATCTTAAAAATAAAGATATTGCTTTAGCAGATCCTGTTAAATTTAAGGAATTGTCACATGATAAAGAATTCTTTGAAATATACGATCAACAACAGAAGAAGCTAAAATTATTAGAAGATGAATGGACTTCTAAGATTGATGAATTAGAAGGATTATTGTAGATACTATGCTTAGCATATAATTATAAAATTCTTTAAATATTTTTGTTAAAAATACTATCTATGAAGAAAAACATACTATTATTATTTCTCTTGTTTGGTTGTACTACTATTTATGCATCATTTCCAGTAATAGAAAGTATTGATTATTCTACAAATCCTTTAATTGTTGCTTCAGATCTTACAACATTTCAGAAGGTACTTTGGTTTTTAGGTGGTGTTATATTCTATGGTATCCCAATTGCAGTTATATATCAATTAATAACAAAGAAAAAAGGGGTAATTAAATTTGCATTATTTGGTTTCTTATCTATAATTTTAATTATAATAATAGCATTTACAGTATTAAGTGGAGAAATTGATAATCCATTTTGGTATTCTTAATAATTAAAAATATTAATTTTTAATTAAGATTACGTTAATTTGCAAAATGAAGCATAAATCTGGTTTTGTAAATATTATTGGCAACCCAAATGTTGGAAAGTCTACCTTAATGAATGCATTAATTGGTCAGAAGCTATCTATTATAACAAATAAGGCTCAGACTACTAGACATAGAATTATTGGTATACTTAATGAGGATGATTTTCAGATAGTTTTCTCAGATACTCCTGGAATTATAAAGCCTGTATATAAGCTACAAGAGAATATGATGAACTTTGTTCATTCAGCTTTTCAAGATGCAGATATTTTGATCTATATGATTGAAGTAGGAGAGAAAGGGTTAAAGGATGAAGATTTATATCAAAGAATTAAAAAATCAGATCTACCATTAATGATATTATTAAATAAAATTGATCTTACTGAACAAGAACTGGTTTTAGAAGCTGTTAGCTTTTGGGAGAAAGAATTTCCGAAAGCTAAGATAGTACCAATATCTGCTCTTAATGGTTTTAATGTAAAAGAGATTATCAGTATGATTGTTGAGCAGCTTCCTGAGTCTCCTGCTTATTATGATAAAGATGCAATTACTGATAAATCTGAGCGATTTTTCATTGAAGAAATAATTAGAGAAAAAATTCTTAAACATTATAAAAAAGAAGTTCCATATTCGGTAGAGATTGAAGTGGAGGAGTTTTTTGAAGAAGAAGAAATTATAAGAATACGAGCTGTTATATATGTTCTTCGAGAGAGTCAGAAAGGTATTTTGATAGGTCATAAGGGATTGGGACTGAAAAGGATAGGAACAGAGGCAAGAAAAGATATTGAGCAAATGCTCGATAAGAAAGTGTTTCTTGCCACTACAATAAAAGTAAAAAAGAACTGGCGTGATGATGATCGTCAGCTTAAAAAATTTGGATACGGATCATGAGTAATATAGTAGCTATTGTTGGAAGGCCTAATGTTGGTAAATCGACTCTGTTTAATCGATTAACACAAACACGTCAGGCAATCACTGATGAGATTAGTGGTGTGACTAGAGATAGACATTATGGGAAATCAGAATGGGTAGGAAGAGAATTTTCTGTTATAGATACTGGCGGATATGTTGATGGCTCTGATGATATTTTTGAGAAAGAGATAAGAAAACAAGTTCAGCTTGCTATTGATGAGGCTAATGTAATTTTGTTATTGGTCGATGCTAAAGATGGTATCACAGACTTAGATCAAGCAGTAGTGGATATGTTGAGAAAATCAAATAAGAAGGTGGTTTTAGCAGTTAATAAAGTAGATAATTCTAAATTGCTTGAAGAGGCTGTAGAATTTCATAATTTGGGAATTGGCGATTATATTCCATTCTCTTCTATTAGTGGAAGTGGTACAGGTGAGTTATTAGACGAGATAGTTAAACATTTTGAGGATGAGATTGAGGAGCTTGATACTGATCTACCAAAATTTGCAGTTATTGGTAGACCGAATGTTGGGAAATCTTCCTTTATAAATGCGCTCCTTGGTAAGGATCAGAATATAGTTACAGATATTGCAGGAACTACAAGAGACTCATTAAATACTAGATTTAATAAGTTCGGTTTTGATTTTACACTTGTTGATACTGCAGGGGTTAGAAAAAAGAAAAATGTTCATGAAAATTTAGAGTTCTATTCTGTAATGAGATCTGTTCGAGCTATAGAGCATTCTGATGTTTGTATTTTGATGATTGATGCAAGCTCAGGATTCGAAGCTCAGGACCAGAGAATATTCCATATTGCTGATCGCAATAAGAAAGGGATAGTTATTTTAGTGAATAAATGGGATTTAAAAGATAAATCAACTGAGACAGCAAATCTAGTTGAAGAACAGATAAGAAAAAAAATTGCTCCATTTTCTGATGTGCCAATACTATTTATTTCAGTATTAGAAAAACAAAGATTGTTAAAAGGTTTAGAGCTAGCAATTGAGGTGTGTAAGAACAGATCTCAAAGAATAAGTACATCTAAGTTGAATGATGTGATCTTACCATTTATACAAAAGGTTCCTCCTCCAGCAATTAAAGGAAAATACATAAAAATTAAATACTGCACTCAACTACCAATTCCGACACCAACTTTTGCTTTTTTTGCTAATCTTCCTCAATATATTAAAGAGCCATATAAACGATATATAGAGAATAAGTTAAGAGAGTGTTTTGATTTCTCTGGTGTTCCTATTCATATCTATTTTAGAAAGAAATAGGGTCTTTTTACTATGCTATGCATAGGATTTAAATTTTCTTAATTTATTTTTGTCGTATGAAAAATAATATAATAATTTTCTTGTCGCTTTTGTTTTTAGCTTCATGTACCAATATTTATTTTGAATCTCCACAACCTACCTATTTAGAAAATATTGATGAATTTCCTACTGTTTTTCAAGGTAATTTTGAAAGAGTTGAAAAAAGTACAGGTTGGTTTGGTAAAGAATCAAAAACTACAATTACTAATTATATAATTTCAGATAAATTTTGTGTTATTGATAACGACACTTTAGAAGTTGGGTCTGATGATTTAATAATAAAATATCAAGGGAATAATCTTTATGTTAATCTAAAGAAAGATAGTATATATGAATTGTATGTGTTGAACCGTTATAATTATTTTGGATCAGATTCATTAATAATTAGCACGTTTTTTATAACTACTACACCAAGAGATAATTATATAAATTATCCTAATCCGTTTGATTATTTTTTAGAAAATGAGATTTTAGACTCAAATGAGATTGCTATTCGGATTAAAGAAAATGATGGTGATTTAATTATAGATGACTCATTAAATGTGAATGAGTTGAATACATTATTGAATTACAATCAGTATAAGTTGCGATTAAAGTTTAATAAATAATCAGTAATATTATATTTTTCCTAGAGTAAATCAATATTTTTTTCGTATATTGAGTTTAAACGTTAAATTATGAAAAAGACATTTTATTTTCTTTCTTTCTTTCTGTTTTTTAATGCTTTACAAGCTCAAGAAAAGGTTTTTGATTTTAAAGAATCAAACATTACAGTTACCAAAAATCAAGAAAATTCTACGGAGTTAGATTTTAAGAAAGATCACTTTATTAACATTCTAGATGATGAAATGACAGAAGATATGTCTTTTCAACTCCCATTAATTAATCAGATATTCTTGAATGTTGAAATAAAGAGATTTTCTGTTCTTAGTGACAATCATACATTAATTCTTGAAACGGATGATGGGCAGCAGTTTGAGGGATTTAACGCTACATTATTATCGTATTATATTCTTCATGAAGAGAATATAATAGGAACTCTTCTTTATTTTGATGATAATATAATTATTACATATAAATATAATAACAGACAATTTGAGATTAATAAAATTGAGGATAAGATTGTTCTTTTTGACATTAATGATTGTATTAATAAGCAGTCATTTACATGTGCAGTAGAAGAGAAAGCTAGTGAGATAGCTAGAGATATTTATTCTTCAGAGAGTATTACAAATCCTGACTGTATAGAGCTAGCTATTGAAATAGATGAATATACAAGGAATACATTTGGTTCTAATACTGCTGCTAGTACTTGGGCACATGCTATAATAGCAGGTGTTAGTCAGGTTTATTTTGGGGAGGTTAATGTACATATTAATGTTGTTCATACTATTATATGGACAACAACTGATCCATATGCATCAATTATTAGCGATGCTGGAGCGATGCTTTCTGCTTTGAGGAATCATTGGACAGCAAATAACAGCTCTATATCTAGGGACATAGTACATTTATTAACTAAACGTTCAAATACTGGTACAGGTGGTATTGCTTATGTTGATGTATTATGTGATAATTCATGGGGATATGCATTTAGCTCTGATTTAAATTCAAATACTAGTTTTAGTTTTCCAAATCCTTCATACACTTGGAATCTATTTGTAGTTTCTCATGAGATAGGACACAATGTAGGATCTAATCATACTCATTGGTGTGGATGGTCTGCTGAGCCGTGGAATGGTTTTTCTGGAGGTCCGATAGATAATTGTGTAAGTGTAGAAGGAAGTTGCCCAGATAATCCTACTCCGCAAGTAGGAACAATTATGAGTTACTGTCATACAACTAGTGCTGGAGCTATAATTGATTTTCATAATATTGTTGTCTCTCAAGGATTAAACCCTGGTATTAATAGCGCAAGCTGTCTAACAGCATGTCCTTTTTATGGCTGTACAGATTCTACAGCTTTGAATTATGATCCCAATGCAACTATTGATGATGGCTCATGTATTTATCCTCAAGTAACACTTAGTGGGGTTGTCTCAGATATTAGTTGTTATGGACAAACAGATGGTTATATTGATCTTACTGTAATTGGTGGACTGGCTCCTTTTACTTTTCTATGGAGCAACGGTTTAACAAGTGAGGATGTCTCTAATTTATCTAGTGGTGCTTTTTCAGTTGTTGTTACTGATTCTTTAAATCAAACAGCAACAGCTTCATTTAATATTACAGAACCAGATTCTTTATATTCAACTTATACTGTTATAAATGCTTCTGGACCTGGTGTTAATGATGGAGCTATATATTGTTTTACATTTGGAGGAACACTACCATATACATATTATTGGCTATCTACATTTATAAGTGATACTACTCAACATTTGTTAAATATTCCTGCAGGAAGTTATACCTCCTATATTTTAGATGATAATGGATGTTTTAATTTTTCAGTTATTGTGGTTGGTATTGATTCAACCTCTTATGGATGTACAGATTCCACGGCATTAAATTATGATCCTAATGCAACTATTGATGATGGTTCTTGTGTTTATTGTGTGTATGGTTGTATGGATTCTACAGCAGTCAATTATGATTCTTTAGCTACATGTGATGATGGTTCTTGTCAGTTCTCTTCAAATTGCACTTCTCCAGAACCCACAGGTCTTTATGCATATGATATAATTGACACTAGAGCTAAGATTGGTTGGAGTAATATGAATGACACTTATTGTATGGTGTGGAAATATTATGTAAGGTATAGAGAAGTAGGTACAGGAGGATGGACAACAAAATCTGCTGGAGTTGGTAATGGACTATGTAATTTTGGTTTAAATACAGTGAATAAGCAGCTTCTTAATTTGACTCCTTCAACTACATACGAGTTTAAGATGAAGGCATTTTATTGCAATGGCACATCATCTAATTATTCAGTGCCAATACAGTTTACTACAGCTGATGTGTGTCCTGATATGAATAATCTTACTGTTCAGACGTTTAATTATAATCATACTAAGGCTCGATTTAATTGGGATACAACAGGATCTTATGTTTTTGCAAGAATACTTTTGAGAGTTGATACTGCAGGTGCTACGTGGTTGACAGCAGGAGGATTTGGAGTTTATTATCCAACTCTACAGGTAAATAAATTTGGTCTTCAATCTGGAGAGTCATATAGAGCACAAGGGAGAACCTTCTGTCATCCAAATATTACTGCTTATAGATCTCCATCCTGGACAAGCCCAATTTATTGGACACAACCAGGATCACTACCAATTAGAAATGGAGGAGGAGAATCTTTGAGTGAGATAGAATTGTTTCCTAATCCATCAAAAGACATATTTAATTTGACTTTTAATGTTAATGATTTTTCAGAAATAAATATAAAAGTTACTAATGTACTTGGAGCTCCAATTTACTTTAATTCATCTAAGAATCATATTGGAAATTTCTCGAAAAAGATTGATTTAGATAACTATCCTAGAGGAGCTTATTTCTTAGAGTTATCAGTGAATTCTCAAAGATATTATAAGAAAATGATATTGCATTAAGTTTATAATTGGGTTCCCTCTATTGTAGTTAGATTTGTTAACTCTATAACAAAAATTAATGTTGATCCAGGAGGTATTGGAGAGCCTTCTGGGCTACTATTTCCATATGCTAATTTAGCAGGTATATAGAATTTATATTGATCACCAATACTCATCAGCTCAATACCTTCATGTAACCCTTTAATAGTGCCATTTGGCGCATTTAATGGGAATGTAACTGGAGCTTTTTCAATTGAACTATCATAAACTTCTCCGTTAATCAATGATGCTTGGTAATGTATAGTAACAACATATTCTTTTTCTGCTTTTACGCCTCTCATTCCTAGCTTTAAAATTTCATACTGCAAGCCAGATTCTGTTGTTTTTATTTCCTCTCTTTTTGCATTTTCAATCATAAATTTTTCACCTTCTTTTAAAGCTTGAGCAGCTTGTTCATATTTCAGTTCTTCTGCTAATTGGAAGAAATAATCATTTAAAATAGAGTCCGTGCCTAATAAGCTGATATCTAAATCTTTGTTATATATAACATCATTAAAACCTTTTGCGATTGATAAGGCATCAATTTCTTGTAAGTCATGTTTTTCTTTCATTGATGTAGCTACATTAACTCCAATAGAATAAGAGAATCTTTCTAATTTAGATTCTGGAGTTTTATATTCTTGATTTTGACTGCAAGAAGAGATTAGAATTGTTATGCATAATAGAAATAGCTTGAGTGTTTTCATCTTTTAATAATTTGTTTACAAAAATACATTTATTGTTTAAATTTAATGTTATATGGAATATTCATTTTTTATATTTGGGCTATATATATTTATGAAAATTACTAAAACAAATATAGATGGTCTGCTTATAATTGAACCAGAAGTTTTCTTTGATGAAAGAGGTTCTTTTTTTGAAAGCTGGAATCTAAGTAAGTTTAAAGAGATTGGTATACATGATGATTTTGTTCAAGATAATCAGTCTATATCTGCAAAAGGAGTTTTAAGAGGACTGCATTTTCAAAATCCACCATATGCTCAAAGTAAATTAGTTAGAGTGATCAAAGGTTCTGTTTTAGATGTTGCTGTAGATATTAGATTAAATTCTCCAACTTATGGATCATACTATTCTGTTGTGCTAAGTAGTGAGAATTTTAAATCATTTTTTATTCCTAGAGGATTTGCACATGGTTTTGTTGCTTTAGAGGATAATACTATTTTTTCATATAAATGTTCAGAATTCCATAATAAAGATTCAGAAGTAAGTATTGCTTGGGATGATAGTGATTTATCTATAGATTGGCAGATCTTAAATCCTATTATTTCACCTAAAGATAGTAATGCGCAATCTTTTAAGGCCTTTAAAAGTAAATTTAATGATTAGAAAGTTATTGTTTTTATTGAGTGTGTTTTTTCTAATATTTTTATCACAATTCTTTATCTCTTCATCTTACTTAAATACTTCTGATAATGTTCACCAACAAGGTTTTAATAATAAGTACAATGTGTATTCAATTCTAAAACCTAATAATCTGGAATTTGCTGATGAAGCTATTCCCGATAACTCATTAGATGTATGGGAAAGATTAGATAAGGAGCTATTAAAAAACATATATTGGCAATCAAACACATTGCTTTACTTTAAAAGAGCCAACAAGTATTTTCCAATAATTGAAGAGATCTTAGCTAAAAATAATATTCCAGATGATTTTAAATATTTAGCATTAATAGAGAGTGGATTTGAATATACTGTTTCTCCTTCAGGGGCTGCAGGTTTTTGGCAAATTATGAAAGGAACGGCTAGAGAATATGGTTTAGAAGTAAATTATGCTATTGATGAGCGGTATCATTTAAGAAAATCTACTGAAGTAGCATGCAGGTACTTACAAAAAGCATATGATGAGTTTGGGAGCTGGACAATGGCAGCAGCTTCATATAATATGGGTATAAACGGGGTAAGAAGAAAGATGCAAAAACAAGCAACTAATAATTATTTCAATCTTTATCTAAATGATGAAACATCAAGATATGTATTTAGGATTATTGTAATTAAGGAAATCATGGAAAATCCAAGAAAATATGGTTTTGTTTTTAGAAAGAATGATTTATATACTTATCCTGATTTTAATCAGATAAGAGTTGATTCTACCATTAATAATCTTTATGTATTTGCAAAAGAAAATAATATAAATTATAAAATCTTAAAAAAATATAATCCATGGTTGAGAATATCTTCTTTGCCTGACAAATCAAGAAGGATTTATTATATTGATATTCCAAAAGATTCTGAAAATTTAATATTTGACGACCTTGCTTTAGATGTCTTGTCTAAATAATATTTATGAAGAGTCAAGAAGATTTTATAACTATTCATGGTGCTCGTGTTCATAATTTACAGAATATAAATCTTAAGATACCTAGGAATAAACTTGTTGTTATAACAGGTAAAAGTGGAAGTGGTAAGTCATCTTTAGCATTTGACACTATTCATGCTGAAGGTCAAAGACGATATTTAGAAACTTTTAATGCCTATGCTAGACAATTTATAGGTAATATGAAACGTCCAGAGGTAGATAAGATTACGGGCTTAAGTCCTGTAGTTGCAATTGAACAGAAAACTACATCTAGAAATCCAAGATCAACTGTTGGGACGATTACTGAGATTTATGATTATTTAAGATTATTGTACTCAAGAATTGGTATAGCTTATTCATATAACACTAATGAGCAGATGATAAGTTTTAATGATGATCAAATTTTAGACTTATTATTAAAAGATTTTTCCACTCATTCTATTTCTATTTTATCTCCATTAATTCGTTCAAGAAAAGGGCATTATGGAGAATTGTTCTACAAATTAATAACACAAGGGTATTTAAAAGCAAGAGTGGACGGAGAAATTATTGATATTGATCCTTCTTTAAGGTTAGATCGATATAAAACTCATAATATTGAAGTTGTGATTGATAGATTGAAGGTTAATAAAAAAAACAATAAACGCTTACTATCATCAATTAAATTAGCTTTAAATTTTGGAGATGGGGTTATGATGGTTATATCATCAAAAGATAAAAAACCACGGTTTTTTAGTAGAAATTTAATGTGTCCAACAACTGGGATTGCATATAAAAATCCAGAACCCAGTTCTTTTTCATTTAATTCCCCTAGAGGTGCATGTTCAACCTGTAATGGGTTAGGCATATATAAGTCGGTAGATTTAGACAAGATAATACCTAATAAATCATTAAGTATAAATAAGGGGGGTATTGCTCCATTAGAGAAGAAAAATTCATCATGGATAATTAATCAACTTGAGATAATAGGTAAAAAATATAATTTCAGTTTAAACACTCCATTAGATAAAATTAGTGATAAAGCTCTTGATGTGATTTTATATGGGATAGATGACAATATAAAAGTAGATTTTAAGACTGCTGGGATATCAAAAAAATATAAGATTGATTTCTTAGGAATCGTAAATTTTATCGAGGAACAAGCTTCAAATTCGTCTGTTAAGAGTATTGAGCGATGGGCATCAAAATATATGTCTTCTAGAAAATGTAAGGCCTGTGAAGGGAGTAGGTTAAATAGACAGTCTTCTAATTTTAGAATCGGAGATAAAAAGATGTATGATGTTGTTAGTATGGATATAGAAAGTTTAAAAGAGTGGTTGCTTTCATTGGATTCTATCTTGAGCAAAAACCATATGATAATTTCAAAGCAAATAATCAAGGAGCTGTTGAAAAGAGTTCAGTTTATTATTGATGTTGGGTTGTCTTATCTTTCTATTAACAGATCTTCAAAGACATTGTCTGGTGGGGAATCTCAGAGGATTAGATTAGCAACTCAAATTGGCACTCAGCTTACAAATGTCTTATATATTTTAGATGAGCCTAGTATTGGTCTTCATCAAAGAGATAATCATAAGTTGATTAAATCTTTAAAGAAACTTAGGGATATTGGAAATTCTGTAATTGTTGTTGAACATGATAAAGATATGATTTGTAATGCAGATTACATCATAGATATGGGCCCTGAAGCAGGTGTTCATGGAGGAGATGTAGTTGCAAGTGGATCGTATAATGAAATACTAAAATCAAAAAACATCACTTCAGATTTTCTAAATGGCAGGCAAGAAATTTCTGTCCCCAAGAATAGAAGAAAAGGTAATGGCAAGTTTTTACAATTATTTTCTGCAAAAGGAAATAATCTTAAAGAGATTGATCTTACTGTTCCATTGGGGTTGTTGTGTTGTGTTACTGGGGTCTCAGGAAGTGGTAAATCAACATTAATTAATGAGACATTATATCCTATTTTAAACAGGTATTTTTTTAGAGGAGAAAAAATACCATTGCCATATAAGAACATAAAAGGTATTGAACATATAGATAAAGTAATAGAGATAAATCAAGCGCCTATAGGAAGAACTCCTAGGTCAAATCCAGCAACATATACAGGTGTTTTTTCAGATATACGAGAGTTGTATTCTAGCATACAAGAGTCAAAGATTAGGGGTTACAAGGTTGGTAGGTTTTCTTTTAATGTTGTTGGAGGTAGATGCGAAACTTGTAGAGGAGCAGGAAAGAAAACAATAGAAATGAATTTTCTTCCAGATGTTTTAGTTCATTGTGAGGATTGTAATGGAATGCGTTATAATAGAGAGACTCTAGATATTAGATATAAAGGAAAAACTATATCGGATGTTTTGGATTTAACTGTTGATCAGGCAGTTATTTTTTTTGAGAATATTCCATCTATAATTAGAAAGATACAAACACTTAAGGATGTTGGATTGGGATATGTAACGTTGGGACAATCTGCAACAACACTTTCTGGAGGTGAGGCTCAACGAATTAAATTAGCTTCTGAATTATCAAAAAGAAGCACTGGAAACACATTCTATATTTTAGATGAGCCAACAACAGGACTGCATTTTCAAGATATAAAAGTCTTATTACAAGTTATAGACTCAATAGTTGAAAAAGGAAATACTGTTTTAATTATTGAGCATAATATGGATGTAATAAAAGTAGCTGATCACATTATAGATCTTGGAAAGGAAGGGGGAGATAAAGGCGGGCATATTGTCTGCGAAGGAACACCAGAGAAGATAATAAATGATATTAACAGTTATACTGCTGATTTTCTTAAGAATGAGATATAGTTTATTATATCTTATTATATATAAAAATGTATTCTCTTAATTTTTTCCTATTTTTACGCCAATATAAAATTATTTAAGATGAATAATTACTTCCAAAGGATTCTTTTAATATCTCTTTTATTTTTTTCGGTTTCTATTTATTCTCAACATGTTCCTAATGTTAAGGAAAATAGCATTCCTTTAAATCCGAGATTTGTTTTAGGTACAAATTTCTATAATTATCAAGGAGGAATAGCAGGAACAGAATCAAATTATTTATCTGGAGATATTGGTTATGTTACGGGTTTAAAGTTAAATTTAGACAAAAACATTGATTTGTCTTTTTTATTTACAAGTTCATCTACTTTTTTTGAAGAAGAATATGATATAAATGGTGGTCCTGAACCGGTAAATTGGTTTAGATCAGAATTTAGTCTTATTGGTCTTAATGTAAATTATGCCCTTAGTAATAAGTCATTAATTAATCCTTTTGTTAGTTTAGGAGTTCAACGATTAACGTTTAAGACACTAAATCCTGGTGTCTCCGCTCAATATTCAGATATGGAATCTGGTTTAGTTATCCCTGTTGGAGCTGGATTAACTCTTAATATGTCAGATAGAATGTGGTTTGACGCATCATTAAATTATACTTTGTCTCAAGTTGATATTGATAAAACATCTGAAGAGCTTAATGATAATTATGTAGTTTTTAATCTCTCTTTAACGTATGATTTATTTACTCCAAAACCATCTGAGATTGATTATCTTAAAGAAAAGTATTATGCTGGTGTAGATTATGAAAAATTAGATCTTTCAGATCAAGATGGGGATTTGGTTTTAGACGTAAATGATTATTGCCCTGAAACTCCTACGGGAGTTAAGGTAGATGAAACAGGCTGTCCAATTGACACCGATAATGATGGAATTGCAGATTATATTGATAAAGAGAAGAATTCTGTTGCGGGTGCTATTGTAGATGAGAAAGGAGTAACTCTAAAAGAGGACAACTTTAAAAGCAAGTATGATGCAAATGAAGTAGCATCAAGAGAATTTGCAAATTATTATAATGAGAAAGAAATTTTAAGAGATGATTATAAAAATATTAACTCATATTTAATTGCTAAGGCAAATGCTTTTAATGATTTGTATAATTCAAATACAAACTCTAATAAGGAAGAAGGTTTAAGATATAAAGTTCAGCTGGGTGTTTATGATGAGGGTGTTCCAGCTAGGATTATAAATAGATTGTTAAGTCTTGAAGACTTAGAAAGTTTTACTGAAAATGATGGTAGTGTGATTTATGCAGTTGGAAGCTATCTTACTATTGATGATGCTTTAGGTAGAGAGTTTGAATTAGAAAATTTAGGGTTTAATAATTTTGAGCTATTGGAATATGAAGATGGTAAATTAACTATTTATAGACCTCCTGTAATTGAAGAGCATGATGAGAAAAATCCTAACGATCCACCACCACCACCTTTGCCTGATAGTAGTAATGAAGAAACAGAATCTGCTATTGTTACGGAAATACAATCACCATCAACAATCTATAGAATTCAAATTGGAGCTTATAAAGTAGTGTTGTCTGACAAGGTGTTTGATGGTGTTGATAATGTTGTTTCTTTTAAGAGTAATGATGGTTGGATTAGATATATGACAGGCTCGTTTGATAATTATTCTGATGCTGTTAATTATAGAAAACAGATGAGATCTAGAGGATTCGAGGATGCTTTTATAGTTACATTTAAAGATGGAAAGAGAATACCATTAAATAGAGCAATCACAACCAATAAAGAAAAAACAGTTAAGACTACATCAAAAAGAAAAGAAAAAACGGCAGCCCAAAAGACTAATAAAATAGATCTTAAGTTTATTGTTCAAATAGGAGTTTTCCCTGAGATGTTGTCTGCAAATGATTTATCTATGATGAGTAACATTAGTAATGTAAGTAATGAACTTTCGGGTAGCTTTTATAAGTATTTCTGTGAGTTTGATGATTATTCTTTTGCGGCTTCAAAGTTGCAAAAAGTAAAGTCAGTTGGCTTTAATGATGCATTTATTCTTGCTAAGTTAGATGGTAAAGAAATATCTATTGATAAGGCTTTAGAATTAGATAAATAGAGCTATTTATATTTCTTTTTTTTACTTCCTTCATATATTTTAAATTCTCTGAAGCTACATTTTAGCTTTCCATTCATTAATTCTATTTTCCTAGATGGCTTTAGTCCAATCATTTTTAAATTTTCAATATCAGATGAAATAATCCATACTGTACAATCTTTGTAATTGTTCTTTAAAGAATCTCCAGTTTTTTCGTAAAACTCATTTATTCCTAGTTCAATTCTTTCTCCATATGGAGGATTGAAAACAACAAAAGTATTTTTATTAATTTGTGTTTCAAAGAAATCTTCATTTTTAACTTTTATATTATCAAACATCAATGCATTCTCAATATTTTTTCTCGTTATTCTAATTGCTTTTTGAAAGTTATCTCCTCCAGTAATCTTTCCTTTATAATCTTTTTCTTTGTCGAGTGAAACATCTTTAATCTTTTCAAATAAGTCTAAATCAAAGTCTTTCCATCCTTCAAAGCCAAATCGTTCTCTAAAGATATTTACTGGAATATTGTATGCGATAAGGGCTGCTTCAATAAGAATGGTCCCTGATCCGCACATAGGATCATGGAAGTCATCAATTTCATTCCATCCACTTAATAAGATTAATCCAGCAGCCAAGACTTCATTCATAGGAGCAATGATTGTGTCAGATTTATATCCTCTTTTATGCAGAGATTCTCCAGAACTATCTAGTGAAACAGTACAAGTGTGTTTGTTGATGTGTAGATTAATAGTTATGTCAGGATCTTTAGGATCTACATTAGGACGTTTAGAGTATTTGTTTTTAAAAAAATCAGCAATACCATCTTTGACTAGTAATGACGCGTATTTACTATGAGTAAATACTTGAGAGTGAGTTGTGGCGTGCGTTGCAAAGGTACTGTCTAGATCAAGGTGTTTTTCCCAATTAATTGCTAATACTTTATTGTAAAGTTCTTTTTCATTGTGTGCTTGGAATGTTGCTATTGGTTTTAGGACCCTTAGGCAGGTTCTTAAATTTAGATTTGCCTTATACATAAATCCTGTGTCTCCTTTAAAACTAACAGCTCTATTTTGTATTTTTATGTTTTGAGCACCAAGGTTTTTAAGTTCATCTGCAAGAATTTCTTCTAAGCCATACATTGTTTTGGCTAGCATATAGAAATTATCATTCTTCATTTTACAAAGATAGTTTTATAACTGATAGAATTAGTTAATTTTGTGTGATTATATTTAATTTGGTTTAAGTGAAAAAAATAGTTTATCCAAGTAGTTCAATTTATCTTGATGCGAATTTTTTAGCTCTTTTTGATTGTATTGATGACCTTCAAAAAGAAGAGGGTTTTTATTTAATTGATCAAAATGTATATAGAATGCATCAAGATGTTTTTTTTGGGTTTAAAAAGATTATTATAATTCCTCCAGGAGAAGGAACAAAATCTTTAGTTCATATAAATGATTTTATTGAGCAACTTATTTCATTAGGAGCTAATAGAAAATCGTACATTATTGGTATTGGAGGTGGAGTGACTTGTGATATTACAGGTTTTGTTGCTTCAATTTTTATGAGAGGTGTTAAGTTTGGCTTTATTCCTACAACAGTTCTCGCGATTACTGATGCTGCCCTTGGAGGTAAAAATGGTGTTAATCTAAATGGGGTGAAAAATCTTATTGGAGTGATTAACGAGCCTAATTTTGTTTTTGTTGATTATTCTTTCCTGAGAACATTAGATATTCAAGAATTTGCTAATGGTTTTGCAGAGATTATTAAGCATGCTTGTGTTGCTTCATATGATTTGTTTGTTCTTTTAGAAAATGTTGTAGTTGATTATTCTTCAATTGATTTTTTGCATAAATTAATATTAGATTCAATTAAAATAAAATTAAGAATTGTTAGTAATGATATTAATGAGTCTAATAATAGAAAGCTGTTAAATTATGGTCATACTTTTGGTCATGCAATTGAAGCAGAATATAACATGCCTCATGGATCATCAGTAAGTTTAGGAATTATTTTTTCAAATATTTTAAGTAATAAATTAGATCTTCTTGATAAAGAGAAGCTTATTAGAATCTCTAATTTGTTAGAGAAGTTTGATTTACCTGTAGAGATCTCTCGCTTTAATAAGAAAAAATTAATGAAGTATATTAATAAAGATAAGAAATCGTCAGGAAAAGAAATTGACTTTGTAGTATTAAAAGATATTGGTGAGGGTTTTGTAAAGAATATACTCATTGAGGATATAATAAATGAATAAAATAATACATCCTTTTTTATATAAAGGAAAAATCCATATTAATTCTTCAAAAAGTTACTTTCAAAGAGCTCTTGCTCTATCATGTCTAACACGCTCAGATTGTTTGATACTAGGCTCTCCAGATGATGAAGATGTAAAGATTGCAATTGATGTTTGTCGTCATCTAGGAATGAAAATTAATGTAAGTAGTAGTTCTGTAAAGGTTGTTGGTTCTTCTTTTCCAATATCAAAGACTATTAACTTTAATGCTGGAGAATCTGGTTTATGCGCTAGAATGTTTGGGGTGATCTTATCATCATTTTATGAAAAGACTATAATACAAGGGAAAGGCACTCTTTTATCTAGGGAAATTGATTTCTCTTGTTTAGAAGAATTGGGAGTTCAAGTAGAATCTATTGATTATAATTTGCCAATAATAATTAATGGAAAACTGTCTTCAGGAATAATAAATATTGATTGCTCTAATAGCTCACAGCTATTAACAGGTTTACTGTTAGTTTTGCCGTTTTTAAAAGGAGAAAGTATATTAAATGTAAAAGGATTAGTGAGCAGGCCATATATTGATATTACTATTGATGTTCTAGAGAGTTTTGGTATTACAGTAATAAATAATGATTATGAAAAGTTTATAATATCTGGTAGTCAGAAATCAATAGTTAATAGATATGAAATTGAAGGAGATTGGAGTGGAGCAGCGTTCCATTTAGTTGGAGCAGCAATATCTGGTTCTATTGATGTTTATGGGTTAAATCTTAAATCTTTTCAAGCTGACAAGTCAATTCTTGATGTTTTAGAATTATGTGGTGCTGAGGTAATTATAAATAATAATTATATTAGAGTAAAAAAACGAGAATTGAATTCTTTTTCTTTTGATGCCACTGATTGTCCTGATCTTTTCCCTCCTCTAGTTGCTTTAGCTTCAACGTGCAAAGGAGTATCTGTTATTTATGGTGTTGGTAGGCTCTGTAATAAAGAAAGTAATCGATCTTTAGCATTACAACAGGAATTTAAGAAAATAGGTGTAAAGATTACTATTAATGGTAATAGAATGTTAATTGAGGGAGCAGATAGTATCTTAGGAGGGGAAGTGGAATCACATAATGATCATAGAATAGCCATGGCCTTATCTATTATGGCATGTGTTGCTAGTTCTCCTATAATAGTAAAAAACGCTAATGTTGTTGCAAAATCTTATTCTAATTTTTATCTAGACTTAGCGAGAATTTATAGTTAATTGGTTCTAAATTTGAATTTAAATTCAGATAAACTATTATTAGCCTTTATTATTTTCTGTTTTAATCCTTGTTTGTAATTTAAGACTCTATTGCTTAGTTCATCATCTCCTACTGAAAGGATTTGAGCTGCTAGTATACCAGCATTTAATGATCCATCTAGACCTACTGTAGCTACAGGAACACCTGGAGGCATTTGTAGGATTGATAATATTGAATCCCACCCATCAATAGATATTGATGATCTACAAGGAACACCTATAATAGGAACATGAGTAAAAGCAGCTACTACACCTGGAAGGTGGGCTGCTCCACCAGCACCTGCAATTATAACCTTAATACCATTCTTATGCGCATTAGAAGCAAACTTTTCTACCATTTCAGGTGTTCTATGTGCTGATAATGCATTGATTTCAAAAGGAATCCCCATGTCATCTAGAAACTGTGCTGCTTTTTGCATAACAGGCATATCAGATGTACTTCCCATAATTATACTAACTTTTGCTTTCATTATTATTTTTTTTTACTTAGATGCAAATATATTGTTTTATGATTATATTTTTTTTGATTTAAAAATATTTTTTTTTCGATTATAATTTGTTATATTTATAAATAGATTGCTCTTATAAAATATTGGTTATCAACACTTTATTAATACTGGTTTGATTATGTAAAAAAAGACATCAATTATTGTGTGAAATATGAAAAAGAAATTATATTTGCAGCCGCTTTTATAGCGGATAGATCTTTTAAATTATTTAACTAGTTGCAAAATTTATCAAAAGGATTGTTTTTATCCAAAAACAATGTATATTTGCAGCCCTTTTAAATTTTGAGGTTATTAGATTTTAAAAGGAAATTATTAAAATGGTATAACAACCATTTTTTTATTGAAAAGTTCTTAAAAATATTGAAGATAGAATTAGATTACATCCAAACAAAAGTCAATTTATAAACTTTTTTTACAACGAAGAGTTTGATCCTGGCTCAGGATGAACGCTAGCGGCAGGCCTAACACATGCAAGTCGAACGGTAACAGATCTAGCTTGCTAGATGCTGACGAGTGGCGCACGGGTGAGTAACGCGTATACAATCTACCTTTAACTGAGGGATAGCCCAGAGAAATTTGGATTAATACCTCATAGTATTATATTAAGGCATCTTTTTATAATTAAAACTCCGGTGGTTAAAGATGAGTATGCGTCCTATTAGCTAGTTGGTAAGGTAAAAGCTTACCAAGGCTACGATAGGTA
>JAAZYM010000052.1 GCA_014239655.1 Flavobacteriales bacterium
ACAGCTTGATGGAGTAGAAAATATAGTATCTGTTAATGTTTTATCAAAACTTGAGAAAAATAATGAAGATAAAAGATTTGAGATTAGTTCATGGTTTCCAGACACAATATCTTCCCAATTACAATTAGACTCTCTTGTTCAAGAATTAAATAAGCAGAAATTTTACGATGGTTTCTTTAATGATGATAATGATGGGGCGTTAGTATTGGTGGATTTGAACAGCTCTATTGTTATGTCCAAGAAGAGAGATAATCTTGTTTTCTCAATAAAAAGGATTGTTGATTCTTATGCTGATAAGTATGATGTGGATGTACATTATTCTGGCTTGCCGTTTATGAGAAGTGTTCAATCGGTTAGTTTAAAGAAAGAAATTGTTTTATTTATTTTTCTAACCTTATTTATAACATCTCTTATTCTTTATTTATTTTTCAGGTCTTTTAAAGCGATGTTTGTTTCAATAATAGTTGTAGTACTTGGCGTTATCTGGGCATTTGGCTTTATAGAAATTGTTGATTATAAGATTACACTTTTAACAGCCTTAGTCCCTCCTGTTTTGATTGTTATTGGAATACCTAATTGTATTTTCTTGATCAATAAATTTCATAATGAATATAGAAAGAATAATGACAAGATTAAATCGTTAAAGATTATGATTAGTAAGATAGGTAATATTACTCTTCTTACAAATGTTACAACAGCAACTGGTTTTGCAGCATTTATCCTCACAAATAGCCAGTCATTACAAGAATTTGGTCTAGTTGCATCACTAAATATTATGGTTATCTATATATTATCTCTTATTCTTATTCCTGTCTTCTTTTCCTTTTTTAATCCGCCAAAACCTACACACACCAAACATCTTGATAGAAGATGGGTGGTCTATATTGTTAATTATCTTAGTTACTTAGTGAAGGACAGGCGCCGTTTAATATATGTCGTTACAATATTAACGGTTGTGCTTTCTTTATTTGGTCTCACCAAAGTTAATCTTACAGGAAATTTAAGTGATGACTTTAATAAAAGAGATGTGCTGTATAAAGACTTAAAGTATTTTGAGGATAAGTATGGAGGGGTACTTCCATTAGAGATTCTAATTAACACAAACAAGAAGAATGGTTTATTTAAGTCATATAATTTAAAGAAAATTGAAGAGTTGTCAGGGTTACTAAAGACTTATCCTGATTTCTCAAAACCTTCGTCATATATTGATTTCATTAAATATACTAAGCAAGTATATTATAATAACAATCCAGAATACTATAATTTACCAAACAATCAGGAACAAATTTTTCTTACCAATTATATTTCCAATACACATTCATCAATTAATATGAGGGATATGTTAATTGATTCATTAAATCAGGAAGCACGTATGAGCTTGAGGATTAGAGATTTAAGCGCAACAGAGATGGATGATATAATGAGTGATTTAGAGCCGAAGATTTCGTCTATTTTTGATCCAGATAAATATAATGTTATAATTACAGGAACTACAAAGGTTTTGTTAACAGGAACTAAATTTCTTCTTAAGAATTTAGTTATCAGTTTACTTCTAGTTATTGTGCTAATATCAGTTTTTATGGCATGGATGTTTTCTTCATATAGGATGGTGTTAATATCTCTTGTTCCAAATCTTATCCCCTTATTAGTAACAGGTGCGATTATGGGTTTATTTGGTATAGCATTAAAACCTTCTACAATATTGGTTTTTAGCATTGCCTTCGGTATTTCAGTTGATGATACAATCCATTTCTTAGCTAAATATCGTCAAGAACTCATGTTAAATAAAGGATTAATTAAAGAATCAGTGTTTTCAGCTTTACAGGAGACGGGAGTAAGCATGTTGTATACATCAGTTGTTTTATTCTTTGGATTTCTTATATTTATAACTTCAGATTTTGGAGGTACAGTTGCTTTAGGTTTTTTAGTTTCAGTAACGTTACTAATTGCAATGTTGACTAATTTGCTTTTGTTACCAGCTTTATTATTAACCTATGAGAAAGTATTAGAAAGAAAAAATATTAACAAAAACATTCAATTGTGAAAGGTATTATTTTAGCAGGCGGAGCAGGAACGCGTTTGCATCCTATAACAATAGCATTAAGTAAGCAGATGATGCCTATTTATGATAAACCGATGATTTATTATCCTTTGTCTACTTTGATATATTCTGGTATTAGAGAGATTTTAATTATATCTACTCCAACTGATTTGCCTGTTTTCCAAAAGCTATTCGGAGATGGCTCAAGGTTGGGCTGTGAATTCTCATATAAAGTTCAAGAAGTGCCAAATGGATTAGCCCAAGCATTTGTGATTGGCGAAGAATTTATTGGAGATGATGAGGTCTGTTTAATTTTAGGAGATAATATATTTCAAATGAAAATTAAACTTCTTTCAGAAATTTCAAATATAAATGGTGGAGTAATTTTTGGTTATCATGTAAATGACCCTGAAAGATATGGAGTTGTTGAGTTTGATGAAAATAATAAAGCTATTTCCCTTGAGGAGAAACCATTAGTTCCTAAATCAAATTATGCCATTCCAGGTTTATATTATTATGACAACTCTGTAGTAGAGGTAGCTAAAAAAATAATACCATCAGATCGTGGAGAATATGAGATTACAGATGTAAATAAATATTATTTGGATAAAGGATTGTTAGATGTTAAGGTGCTAACAAAGGGCTCTGTATGGTTAGATACTGGAACGATTAAATCTTTAATGCAAGCAAATCAGTATGTTCAGGTAGTGGAAGAAAGACAAGGAAGAAAGATTGGATGTATTGAAGAGGCTGCATATTTTAGTGGTTTTATTAATAAAGAACAACTATTAAAGTTAGCAGAGCCACTTATAAAAAGTGGTTATGGGAAATATTTAATTGATTTAGTAAACAATTGAAAAATATTCTTAAGTTTAAAAGAATTATTGATCAAGAACTAGAAAAGATTAGTTTTCCATTAGACCCATCTAATCTATATGATCCATTAAGATATATTCTTGCATTAGAATCTAAAAGAATGCGTTCTATCGCATTATTACTTTCTCATCAACTATATAATAAGGATTTTCAGCCAGCTATAACAGCTGCATTATCTATTGAGTTATTTCACAATTTCACTCTTATCCATGATGATATAATGGATAAGGCATTATTAAGAAGAGGCTCACAAACAGTACATGAAAAATGGGATAATAATATAGCTATCCTTTCAGGAGACACACTATTAGTAAATTCATATTCATTAATATCATCTTTGGATAAAGTTATTATGAGTGACGTTCTAGATGTCTTTTCAAAAACTGCTATTTTAGTCTGCGAAGGCCAGCAATTAGACATGGATTTTGAACAACAAGAAGATGTAGCTATCCAAGATTATCTCGAAATGATTGAGAAGAAAACCTCTGTTTTATTAGCAGCCTCTTTTCAGATTGGCGCATTAATTGGGGGAGCTGTAAAATTAG
>JAAZYM010000048.1 GCA_014239655.1 Flavobacteriales bacterium
CTTTTGCTATTTTTAACATTTTTTCTGAAGACTTTATCATATCAGCAGTCCAATCTTTACCAGTATTAGTAAGTACTTTTGCATCTCCTTTTAGAACATCAAATCCATCTCCTCCGTATATGTCACATATCTCTCTTGGGGTGCCAAATGAGAAATCTTCTGGACAAAACTGAATAAGTTTTACGGTGTTATAATCTAGAAGTTTTAAAACACTTGGATATTCTCCGTAATTATCACCTTCAACACCACATTTTACGCCTGCTAAACAAGCACTGATTAGTATCCTTAAAGGATCTTGAGCTGTTGGTTTCCGGAGGTTTCTTATATAATCTTTGTCAGGCATTTTGATTTAATACAAAAAGCAAAGATAAAAAACGGCACAATTTTTAGTATTCCGCTTTGGTGGACCTTCCGGTCCTTATTTCGAACTTTTTTAAAGTATTTGCTAAAAGTAAAAGATAATTTTTTTTATATATTTGTGGAGATGTTAAACAAAAAAATATCAATTATGAAAAAATTCTTACTTTTTATCTTAGCAGTCAGTTTTTCAATATCTTCATATTCTACCCATTTAATGGGTGGTCAAATTACAGCAACTTACTTAAGCTCAGATTCAACAGGGGTACATTACGCTTTAGATTTAACAGCTTATAGAGATACTATTGGTATACCTATGGGTATAAATGCAATCTTTCAAGTTAGCGTTATGGATACATCTGGAAATTGGAATCCTTTATTTATTTCTACTGTTAGTTATGACACATCTTCAGGGAATTTATTTCTGCCAGTTCAATCTGTTTATGGTGTTGAAGTATACATATACCAGGACACAATAACTCTTCCAGATAGTGGGTATTATCAAATATCTTATACTGAATGTTGTAGAAATGGTGCGATAATTAATATGGCCAGTCCACTTAATGAAAGTATGACTCTAGCTACTTATATTAATGTTGATAGTGCAAGTCCTAATTCTTCACCTGTATTTTTAACACCTCCTGTTTCTTATTTACCTGCAGATACTCTATGGCAATATAATCCGCTTCCGTTTGATCCAGATGGGGATTCTTTATCTTGGAGTTTAGCGACTCCTCTTGGTGCGAGTACTACAGTGAATGGTTATGTATATCTTTCGGATACGCTTTATTCTAACTCTACGGGTATTTTTTCTTTAGACTCAGTAACAGGTGTTTTAAGCTGGGATGCTAGCATGATTGGGCATTTTGAAGCTTCTTTTGTTATTGAGGAATTTAGAAATGGATCTAAAATTGGAGAAATGAGGAGAGATATGCAATTTATTGTTATTCCTGATACTTCAAATTTTATGCCCAATATATCTAATATGCAAACAGTTCCTACTAATTCTGGAGGGTATCCATATGTCAAAATAAATCCTGGAGTGAATTATCAATTACATTTACTTGGAAATGATGCAAATCCAAATGATGTGTTAACAATGACAGCTTATGGAGAATCTTTTGGATTGTCTATATCTCCTTCATTATTTAATTTTAATTCTACAGGAAATGGTAATGAAATAGAAGGAACATTTTCTTGGACACCTGATATAAGTCACGTACGCGTACAGCCTTACCTAACAGTGTTTAGAACTTCGGATAATACATTCTATTTTGATAATACGATTCAATTTGAAGTTACTTTAAGTAGCAGTACAGGTGTTGATAATATTGACTTTATAAGTGTTAATGACTTATACCCAAATCCGGCAAATAATAGCTTTACATTATCTTTAAATTTAGAAAAATCACAAGATGTGCATTTAGATATATATAATGTATTAGGTGTACGAATTTCAAATCAGGAATTAAATTTATCTGCAGGAAATCATTTAATTGTTAAGAATATAGATTTATCTGTCGGACAATATTTTGTGAAGATTAGTGATCAAAATGGAGTTTCAATTACAACAAAAAGATTAGTTGTTGTCAGATAATCAGATTAATTATCTTTATAATAAAACCCACTCGGGTGGGTTTATTTTTGGTGGACCTCTCGGTCCTTATTTCGAACTTTTTTATTTCTTCGTAGCTTTTAGATTAAATACATAAGGTGTACTATTTTCCTTTCTTTTATCTAAAACATATTTTCCTTTTTCTTTTTTAATCATCCCATCCAATAAGAATGGGCTATAATCAAATTCTTCAAAATGTGTTAGTTTCAATCCGTTTGATTCTAATGCAGAAAATATATTTGTTAGTGAATGATTCCACCAACATGTTTTGGTTACTAATTCTGAACCTCCATCAGTGTAAGTGCCGTTTTCAATTTCAATATCAGGATTATTATCGTAGAAATAGTCGTATCCATTATCTTTTATAAGTTCTAAGAAAGGATGAAATTCAGTTAATAGAAAGAGACCTCCTTTCTTTAAATGATCGGAAATAGTTTTAGCCCACATATCTAAATCAGGAAGCCATCCAATTACTCCATAAGAACTAAAAACTATATCAAACTCTTTCTTAAGTTTTAAATCTAAAACATCACTTTCTATAAATTTAACATGTATATTAATTTTTTTAGCTAATTTTTTAGCTTCCTTTATTGCTACATCTGAGAAATCTACTGCAGTTACTTTGGCCCCCATTCTTGCCAAGGAGATACTATCTTGGCCAAAATGACATTGTAGATGAAGTAACGATTTTTCTGTCACATCTCCGATAGCATTAAGTTCAATTAATTTTAATGAATTTTTTCCTTTCATAAATTCATCATTATTATAAAAATTAGATTTTATATGAACAGGAGTTCTTTTATTCCAGGCTTTTTTATTAGTTTCTATATGTTTCTTAAATTCAGTCAAATTTCCTTGGGATTATATTGTGCTAAAATAATAAAACCCACTCATTTGAGTGGGTTTATTCTAAGTGGGCAATGAGGGACTCGAACCCCCGACTTCCTCCTTGTAAGGGAGGCACTCTGAACCAACTGAGTTAATCGCCCTGAATTGTTTGCAAATATATATGATTTCTTGAATATTTTGAATATTTGTAAAACTAATTATAATACTTCTGCTACTACAAATGTGCTTCCTCCAATAAAGATTAAATCATCTTGCTCAGCTTGACTTATTGATTCTTGGTATGCTTCTTTAACTGAATTAAACGAATCTCCTTTAAGATTAAATTCTGCTGATTTATTTTTTAATTCAGTGGCATCCAAAGCTCTGTCAATTTTTGCTGCACAGAAATAATATTTTGCTTCTTTTGGAAGGAGCGCAAGTATTTTATTAGTGTCTTTGTCATTTACAGTTCCAAAAACAAAGTGTAATTTATTGAATGTTATATTATTTATTTCTTGAATAACATTTTTGATTCCATCTATATTATGTCCTGTGTCACAGATAGTTAGAGGTGACTTGCCAAGAGTTTGCCATCTCCCTTGAAGACCTGTATTTTTATGAATATTATTTAGTCCTTCTGAAATATGATGATTATCTATTTTCCAGTTTAGAATCTCAAGAGCGGCTATCATTGTATTGATATTTTCAGTTTGATAATTTATAGATAGATTATTTGAAAGATAATTTTTGTTTTGTGCAAAATAGATAGAGCTGTTTTTTTTGTTAGCAATTTTTTTGAATATATTTTTTGTTTCTTCTTGTCTTCTTCCAATTATTACTGGAGTTTTTTCTTTTATGATTCCAGCTTTTTCTTTTGCTATCTCTTCTAATGTGTTGCCTAATAAGTTAGTGTGATCAAAACCAATGTTTGTTATAATTGACAGCTCTGGTCTTATAATGTTAGTACTGTCTAATCTTCCTCCAAGACCAGTTTCAATGATTGCAATATCTACATTTGATTTTGAGAAGTAGTTAAAGGCCATTGCAACAGTATATTCAAAGAATGACATTTTTATTTTTTCAAATTCTATTTTATTCTCATTTACAAAATCTATGACTTCTTTTTTACTAATCATTCTTTCATTTATTCGTATCCTTTCTCTAAAATCTTTTAAATGAGGAGATGTGTATAGTCCAGTTTTAAATCCGGCTTCTTGAAGTACTGATGCTATCATATGAGCAGTAGATCCTTTTCCATTTGTCCCTGCTATATGTATACTTTTGAATTTTTCATGTGGATTATCTAGTATCTCACATGCTTGTACAATATTTCCAATGTCTTTTTTGTACGCAGCGGCACCAGTTCTTTGATACATTGGAAGCTGAGAGAAAAGATAGTTTAAGGTATCTTTATAATTCATTAATTAAGCTGGAAATTGTATATTATCTTTCCCTGTTGTCTTGATGGGGCAGATTCTTTAGCACTAAATTTAGTTTTTAATGCTGCTTCTTTTGCTCTTTTAAGAAGCTGGGTGTTTAATGTAGTTGATCCTTTAACTCCAGGAATTGCATTAATAACGTTCCCTAATTGGTCAACAGTTATTTCAACAACTACTTTTCCTTCTAGTTGTACTTTATATATAGGTTTAGCTTTATAAGAAATACTCCTTCCTAATAATTGGTAGGCTTCTCCGTCTATTCCGATACCTCCTCCTTCATATTGAGTTGAATTGACATCTCCTTCTATAGAACCTTGATTTCCTTTTTTGTTTTTATTTCCATCTGTCTGTTTATTATTTTTTTTAGTGCCAGTATATAGTGCTTTCTTATTTATAACAGGTTCTATTTTTTCAATAATTATTTCTTCTTTCTCTTCTTCTGGCTCTTTTTCTTTTGGTTTTTCTTTTTTATTTTCTTTTGGCATCTCTATTACTTCAGTTTCAATTGATTCCTGAGTAACAATTTCTTGTTTTACTTCAATTGATTCTTGAATAACTTCTTCAACTATAGGATTAGATTCTAGAGAGTTGTCTTCAGGCTGAATTTCTTCAGATCCTTCATCAGTAAACCCAAAGTTAATTGATATTCCTTCTTCTGGAGGTGGTGGTATTCTATATGTTAGACCCATAAAAAGGAAAGACAAGAGTAATAAAGCATGAAAGAGTATTGTTCCAATAACACCATTTCTTTTATTTTTCTTTTCAGAAGAACTCATGTTAATTTGGTTTTGTAGCTAAGACTATTTTGTATTTATTCCTATATGCAATATCCATTACTTTTACTACATGTTCAATATCCACTGTTTTGTCAGCGTGTAGTATAATAGCTGGTTCAAGTTGTTTAGTTAGAACCTGTTTTAATTCATTCTCTAGGTTACTTTCAATTACTTTATTCTCATTTATATAAAATTCAAGCTCTTTATTAATTGAGACGGATATAGTTTGCTTCTCTAATGTCTTAGCTTTACTGTTTGGTAGTAATAATTTTAGGGCATTTGGACTAACTAGTGTTGATGTGAGCATAAAGAAAATAAGTAGAAGAAAGACAATGTCTGTCATTGAAGACATATTAAAGTTTGGGCTAACTTTATTTCTACTTTTTAATGCCATTATTCATTATGATGTAATAGATCTAAAAACTCGGTAGTTCGAGCTTCTAATTGAAAAATCACCTTATCAACTTTACTAACGAGATAATTATATGCTATGTAGGCAATGATACCCACTATCAATCCTCCCACAGTAGTTACCATTGCTGTATATATTCCTTTTGAAAGCATTTCAACATCAATATTTCCTCCAGCACTAGCCATCTCATGGAAAGCAACAATCATTCCAATTACAGTTCCTAAGAATCCTATCATAGGGGCAGCTCCTGCAATAGTAGCAAGATTTGCGAGGTTATTCTCCATTTTATATACTTCAAGTTTGCCTTGGTTTTCAATTGCAGCTGATATATCAGTCATTGGTTTATCAATTCTATCTATTCCTTTTTCAATCATTCTAGAAACAGGATTATCAGTGTTTTTGCAAAGTGTTTTTGCAGCCTGAATATCTTTTTGTTCAACAAAATTTCTAATGCTTTTAAGGAAGCTTTCATCTTCAACACTTGCTTTTTTAATAGTTGAGTATCTTTCAATTAAGATATAAATAGCATAGATTGAGAGTAGGCCTAATGCTCCCATTATAATATTACCTCCAATACCTCCAGAGCTTATCAAGTCTATAATTGATAGTGTTTTCTCTTGCACGATTATATCAGATATTGTGTCAGAATTTATTGGTGTCTGTAGTAATATTAATTTCATATTATTAAATAAAACGTTAGTTGTTTTTTATTTATTGCATTAGGATATATGTTATAGCACCAGAAGCATATCCTATAAGGGCTAATATAGAGATGTTTTTGAGGTACCATATAAAGTCAATCTTTAGAATACCCATCACTGCAACTCCAGCAGCAGACCCAATAATTAATACAGATCCACCAGTACCAGCGCAATAAGCTAGAAATTCCCAAAACATACCATCAGCTGCATATAGTCCTGTTTCAGCAATTGGATACATCCCCATAGCTCCTGCAACAAGAGGAACATTATCGACTATAGATGAAAGCAATCCAATTATTACATTTATTATATATATACCTTCTGTAGTTTGTCCATTAAATGTTACATCTAAATATTTTGCTACTATGTCTAGTTGGCCTGCTGATTGTAAAGAAGCTACTGCAAGCAGGATACCCAAGAAGAAGAAAATAGTAGGTGTGTCTACTTTTCTTAATACACCAATAACAGAAAGTTGTGATTTTTCTTCATGGTTTTTACTTCTGTGTATTATTTCAGTAACTAACCACAACACGCCAAGTGAAAGAATCATTCCTACATAAGGAGGAAGATGTGTAATTGTTTTAAAAATTGGAACAAATAATAATCCACACACACCTAAATAAAAAATTAATTTCCTTTCAAATGGAGTGGTAGGATTCTTTTTGTGTTCTGCTAGTTCTGAATTTACAGGTCTTTCTATATCACCTTTTAATTTAAATGTCAAATAAATTAAAGGGACTACAGCACAAACAATTGATGGGATAATTACAGAAGTAATAATGTTTTCAGCACTTACCTGTCCGCCTATCCAAAGCATAATGGTTGTGACATCACCAATAGGAGACCATGCCCCACCAGCATTTGCTGCAAGAATAATTACACCAGCAAACAACCATAATGTCTCTTTGTCTTTTATGAGTTTCCCTAACAAAGCTGCCATTACAATAGAAGTTGTTAGATTATCAAGTACTGCAGAGAAGAAGAATGTGATTATACTTAGGATCCAAATTAAGTATACTTTTTTATTAGTTGTAATTTTATCCGTTATTATTGAAAACCCTTGATGGGCATCAACTAATTCTACAATTGTCATGGCACCTAATAGGAAAAATAATATTTCTGCGATATCAACAATATGATGTTGTATTTCATGTGTTAATGTATGATGGTCGACACCTGAGAATGCAAATAATGCCCAGCCAAGACCTCCAATTATAAGAGCAGAAGCTGCTTTGTCTACTTTTATTGGGTGTTCAAATGCAATAGCAGTGTAGCCTAGAATAAAGACTACAATCATCAGAGTATATATCATATTATTGGGGTTTAATTATTTTGCTGCAAATATACAGATGTAGATGGGAAGGCAAAATCACTATTGTATTTTTTTACAATATCCATTATCTTGTAATTTATATCTTCTTTCGTATCTATAAGGTCTTCCCATTTTGGACTATTAACATAATATAAAACTAAGACATCAAGAGAGCTGGCACCAAATTCCTGGAACCGAACTCTTCCATCATCATTAGTTTTAGGGTGATCATTAATCATCTTTTGTATTTCTTGAACAATATCTTTTATTTGTTCTGTTGTTGTTGAATATGTTAATCCAACATAAAATTTAACTCTTCTAACTGGTCTCATGCCAAGGTTGTCAAGCTCTGCATCAACCATCTTTTTATTTGGAACCGTAACAATACTTTTATCAAATGTTTTAATACGGGTACTTCTAAAACCTACTTTTTCCACTAAACCAGTGACAGCTCCTACTTTCACAACATCTCCAACTGTAAAAGGTCTATCTAAGAAGATTGTAAATGAGCCAAGAAGATTTTCAAGACTTTCTTTAGAGGCCATTGCCAGTGCAATACCTCCAATTCCCAGACCTGTTATAAGTGCAGTAACATTAATTCCTAGTACATTTCCTAGTATGATAAAAGCAGCAAAGACATAAATTATAAATTTAATGATTTCCATTACAAATGGAATTAGCTGATCATCCATTTTGTTTGACGTCTCCTCTGCTTTTTTTCTGAGTATTAAACCAATATAATCTACAATTCTTAGGAAAACTTTTAAAACAGAATATATGTAAATTAACGAAAACCCTCTATGGAGTAGCATTCTAATGCCAAATTCATTTTTATTAGCTAGATTCCATTCTTGTGGGAAGCTAAGATGACTAAATCCAAAGTATAAAACAGAAAGCATAATAAGGAATGCAATTGGTTTTGTTAGTAAAGCATCAAATTTTTCAATACCAACATTATTTTCTTTTCTACCAATTACTTTATATAAAGAATGACTTAGATATCTTGAAATTAGGCCTTTCAAAGTAAGGCCTAAAATAATTGAAATTATAAAGATTAAATAATTCACTCCTGAATTACCAAGATAGTCTGCTTGTAAAAAGATTTTAATTGGCGGCATTATTATTTTAGTTTATTTAGTGCAATCTCAAAAGCTGTTTTTGCAATATTAGTTTTAATATTATTTGTTCTGTATGTTTCCTCTAATGCGTTATGTATTGTTTTAGATACTGCATCAAATATAGCAAAATCATTCATTTTAATATTTTCCTGCATTAAATAAGAAAATGTTCGAGCCATTCCACAATTTGAAATAAAATCAGGGATAAGACTAATATTGCTGTCAGCTTTCTTAGCAATAGGTCCAAAGAAGATTTCTTTATCAGCAAATGGGACATTAGCTCCACAAGAAATAACCTCTAGATTATTGTTAATCATTTCTTCTAATTGATTATTTGTAATTAGTCTAGAAGCTGCAGCAGGAATAAAAATTTCTGCTCCGATTGACCATATTTCATTATTTGTTTTCTCAAATGACTGAACTTCTTTGTCTTCAAGATAGTTTGCCTTTCTTTTCTCTAAAAGTTCAGATATCTTATTGAATGAAAAACCATCATTTTTTAATAGTCCACCATGTTTATCTATAATTCCTACAATTTTAGCCCCAGCTTGAGCTAAATAGTATGCAGCAGTAGCTGCTACATTCCCCCATCCTTGTATGATTACTCTTTTTCCTGTTAATTCACCGCCATAGATATTATAAAAGTGGATAACAGACTCACAGACACCATATCCGGTGATTAGATCTCCGACACAATATTTGCTTGAATTTTCTGGGGCTAAACCTTTTGTTGTTACATTAAGAGGTACTCCTTGAGTTAATTGATTAATTATTTTTGTTTTTTTCTCTCCTGTTAGTTTAAAATGTCCACTCACAATTCCTTCTAATGGGAATAAGATTCCTTCATCTTTACAGAAAGGAATTACCTCATGGACTTCATCAACATTCATGTCCCCTCCAGTACCATAGTAGTTTTTTAGGATTGGTTTTGCAGCTTGAAACCACCTTTTAAGGACTCCTTTCTTTCTGGGGTCTTTAGGGTCAAAATCAATTCCAGACTTTGCTCCTCCAATATTAGGGCCAGCAACTGAGAATTTAACTTCCATGGTTTTCGCAAGTGAAAGGACTTCATTTTTTGTAACCCCAACCCTCATCCTTGTTCCTCCGGCTGCTGCACCACCTCTAAGAGAATTAATTACTATCCAGCCCTTAGCATCAGTCTCTTTGTCATTCCATTCAAAAACTATTTCAGGTTTCTTCTCTTCAAAAGCTCTCATTAATTCTTCCATCTTTACTTAGGTTTTAAATGTTTTGCAAATATAATATTACTTTGTAATATATGGCTGAAATACATCGCCTCCGCAATTATTTTTTAAGGCTCCAGTTACATCTTTTAAACAGTTTGTTTCATTTCGTAATTTTAATACCCCAAGAAATCCAAAGATCATAGCTTCTTTGTAATCAATAATGTCTTTTTGGGCGATAATAATTTCTGAATCAGCATATTTCCTAATCTTATCACAGAGATATTTATTATAGGCTCCACCACCACTGATTAGTACAGATTTAGCTTGTAATAATTTTCCGATTTGATGTCCAATATGCTCATAGAATGTAGCTAGTAAGTCTTTGATATCTATTTCTTTTATGTCAATTATATTTAAGATGTTTTCTTCTAACCATTCTCTAGAAAGAGATTTTGGTGCTTTTTGATTATAAAAAATTAGGTTGTTAAGTTGATTTAATAAATTAGTATTGCATTTTCCTTGCTTACCTAACTCTCCATTTTTGTCGTAATCAAATCCTAATCTATTTGCTAAGTGATTTAGAATTATATTAACTGGACAAATATCAAAGGCTTTAATGGTAGATGATTCTTTTATTGAAATATTGGCGAATCCTCCTAGGTTGAGACAGTATTTGTATCTTGAGAACAGATAAAGATCTCCTACAGGAACTAATGGGGCTCCTTGTCCACTGAGCTTTACATCAAGTTCGCGGAAGTTTGAAATTGTTAATAGTTTAGTTGTGTTTGCGATTGTTTGTCCATCACCAATTTGTAATGTATATTTTTTTTCTGGCTGATGAAAAATGGTATGTCCATGTGATGCTATAAAATCGACATTGAATTTATTTTTTTTTATAAACTTATTTATCTCTTTGCCAATTAAAGATCCATAACTAATATTTATTTCCTGAACTTTCTGTAATGGTTTTTTGTGTAATGTTTTTAAAATGTTAGACCATTTTTCTGAATATTTAATAGTTGTTCCTTCTTCAATTTTATAGCGCCACTTATCTTTCTTAGAAAACATGCATTTTACTAGGTCTAGCCCGTCTAAGGAGGTTCCGGACATCACTCCAATAACTGAATAGTAATTTATCTTACTCATCTAGAGTCAAAGATAGTTGAAAAAGTGTATTTTTGTTAGTTGGATTTAAAAATATAATAGATAGAATGAATTTTGATTTAACTGAGGAACATAAAATGATTAGAGGGGCTGCAAGGGATTTTGCTCAAAATGAATTATTAGCTGGTGTTATAGAAAGAGATGAAGAGCAGCTTTTTCCTAAAGAAGAAGTTAGAAAGATGGCTGAATTAGGCTTTCTTGGCATGATGGTTAGTCCAGAATATGGTGGTGGTGGTATGGATACTATTTCATATGTCTTGGCAATGGAAGAAATCTCTAAAGTTGATGCTTCATGTGCTGTGATTATGTCTGTTAATAATTCTCTTGTATGTTGGGGATTAGAGACATATGGAAGTGAAGATCAGAAGAAAAAGTATCTTAAAAGATTAGCTACTGGTGAGATAATAGGTGCTTTCTGTTTGTCTGAGCCTGAAGCGGGTAGTGATGCTACTTCCCAACAGACAACGGCAGTTGATATGGGAAATTATTATTTATTAAATGGTACTAAAAATTGGATTACAAATGGAAATTCAGCGTCATTATATTTAGTTATTGCTCAAACAGATGTTTCTTTAGGACATAAAGGAATTAATGCATTTATTGTCGAAAAGGATACTGAAGGTGTTATAGTAGGTAAAAAGGAAAATAAATTAGGGATTAGAGGGTCAGATACTCATTCAATAATGTTTACGGATGTTAAGGTTCCTAAAGATAATAGAATTGGAGATGATGGTTTTGGATTCTCTTTTGCAATGAAAACTTTATCAGGAGGAAGAATAGGTATTGCTGCTCAAGCATTAGGTATTGCTTCTGGTTCATATGAATTATCCCTTAACTATTCAAAACAAAGAAAAGCTTTTGGAAAGGAGATCTCAAAACATCAAGCAATAGCATTTAAATTAGCAGATATGGCAACAGAGATAGATGCAGCCCGGATGTTATGTTTAAGAGCAGCATGGTTAAAGGATAATGGGTTGAATTATGACAGAGAGGGAGCTATGGCAAAAGTATTTGCTTCTGAAACAGCTATGAAGACATCTACTGAAGCAGTTCAGATACATGGTGGATATGGTTTTGTAAAAGAATATCATGTTGAGCGTTTAATGAGGGATGCTAAGATTACTCAAATATATGAAGGAACTTCTGAAATTCAACGTATTGTAATTTCTCGTTCTATTTTAAAATAAAGTGTTATGAAAAAATATTTTTTATTGTCTTTAATTATTATACAAAGTTTTACATTAATTAGAGCTCAGAATATAACTAGTGAAAAAGATTTTAAATCGGCTTATAGAAATTTTTTACCATCTAATGCAAATCCAGATGACTTAAGACCAAGTGATATACCAAGTAAACAGGTGCTTAAGCAGATGGGGCTTAGTGAAGAGGAAATCAAGGAAGCTATGGATTTTAAGTATGGGAAAGGAAAGTATGATAAGAGTAAAAACATCAGCAAGGATACAATTTCAAATATTGATAAGTTGTATTTATTTTTTGAAGATTCACTGTCCTTTGATTCAGTAGAATATCCAAAAGCTAGAATTTTCGGTCAAGATGTTTTTCGTAATAATAGGTTAGCTTTTTATCAAAAAGCGTTAGATGCTAAGGCACCTGAAAACTATAAGGTAGGTCCTGGAGATGAGATAAGTATATCTATTTGGGGTTTTAATGATTTTTCTGAGACTTTGGAGGTAGATTCTAGGGGTTACATTTCACCAAGTTCATATGGAAGGATATATGTTAAGGGTTTAACATTTAAAGATATGCGTTCTATTTTAAAGAAGAAGTTCAGTACATTTTTTGATATGCAAAATTCTGAAATAGATGTTTCCTTATCATATTCAAAGGTTATTACTATCAATATAGTGGGTGAGGTTTATAATCCTGGGTCATATATTATTCCTTCAATTAATACTGCTTTTAATGCTTTAATAGCTGCTAATGGACCTACTCAATTAGGTTCTGTAAGAAATATATATATAAAGAGAAATGGAAAAACAGTTGATTCATTAGATATATACCAGTTTCTTTTTAATCCCGAAAAATCTAATGATATTTATTTGCAGGATGGGGATTATTTATTTGTTCCACCTGCAGAAAGTATAGTTGAGATTACCGGAGCTGTAAATAGGCCTTATACATACGAAGCAAAAACTGGAGAAACAGTACAAGATATGATTAGGTATGCTGGAGGCTATTCAACAAAGGCATTTAGAGATATTATTACATTAAAGAGGTTAGACTATAATGATATTAAAGTCTATGATGTTCATTATGATGACATGGATTCTGAGATTATTAAGAATGGAGATGAGTTAGTGATTAATAATATCTCAAATAAGATCTCGAATGTAATTACTGTTACTGGGGATATTGGTGTTTCAGGAGAATATGAGTATAAGAAAGGCGAGAGCTTATTACAACTACTGCAGAGAGCAAAATGCATTTCACAAAAAACATTCACAGATAAAGTATATGTAATAAGATTAAATAAGGATAGAACAAAAACACATATATCGGTTAATTTAGAAAGTATCATAGAAAATCCAAATCACGTTGATAATATTCAGATGCAAGAATATGATATTATAAATGTTCTTTCAATAGATGATTTTGATGATGATTTTTATATATCTGTACAAGGAGCAGTAAGGTCAGGGGGAGATTTTGATTATGGTGATGGAATGAGTTTGCAAGCTGCATTGTTTTTAGCAGGAGGATTAACTCAACAAGCTGAGGGAAGTAGAGTGGAGGTTTCTCGAATAATGGAGTATGATATTAATACAAATAAGTTAAAACCTAGGAGAGCTGTGGTGAAAAATGTAATGATTGGAAATGATTTAACCTTGAGTAATGAAGCAGAAGAATTTGAATTACAACCTTATGATCAGATTTTTGTAAGATCAAATCCAGATTTTGAACCTGCTATCAATGTTAAGGTTATGGGTGAGGTAAGATATCCGGGGATATATTCTATTCTAAGAAAGAATGAAAAGATATCATCTTTAATTAAAAGAGCAGGAGGTTTAACGGATTATGCTTATTTAGATGGTGTAAAGATGTATAGAAAATTTAAAGTACTAGATAGAGATAATGATTTAGAAGGCATGAATATATCAGATAAACTTAGAGAATCTATATTAAATGATCCAGAATCGGCTTCTATATATACTGAAGAATTAGAACAGAATTCAACACTTATGCTTAGGGAATCAAATTTTGATAAAGAAATAGGCTTGGACATGGTATATTTAGATCTAGATAAGGCTCTTAAATCTGGTCAATCTAAGCATAATTTAGTTTTAAATGAGGGTGATAGTATAATAATCCCTAAGATTATGGATGTAGTACATATTACTGGTGAGCTTATGAATCTTCAAGGGAATTCAATTAGTGCGCCATATTTTAACAGTAAAAGAGCTAACTTTTATGTTAAGAATTTTGCAGGAGGGTTTAGTAGATCAAATGATAAAAGTAACACCGTTGTGGTTTATCCAAATGGTATTGCTAAGAAATCTAAAAATTTCATATTCTTTAAAGTATCTCCAAAAGTTTCAAAAGGATCTACAATTCGTGTGACAAGTAAGAACCAAAAAAGCAAAAGAAAGAATAAAGGTAATATAGATTGGAATCGACAGATAGAGAATGCAATGTTGAAAATTTCTGCAGTTTTAACTCTTTGGGTATTAGTTGATAGAGTCCAGACTCAATAAAGAAAGATATGTCAAATAATCAAGAAATAGACTTGAGAGATATTTTCTTAACAATTAAAGAATTGAAAGATGAGATTCTTATTAATAAATTTAGGGTGCTCATATTTATTTTTCTTTGTATATCTGCTTCAGTCTTTTTAATTTCAATACAAGATTCAAAATTTAAAGCTGAATTAAGTTTTGTTGTTGAAGATACACAGAAATCACCATCACTATCTTCAATGTCTGGATTAGCTAGTACATTCGGATTTGATATGTTTGGATCTTCTAATTCAACCTTTAGCCAAAAGAATATTATGGAGCTTCTAAAGACTAGAGGGGTTGTGTCTAAGGCACTTTTACAATCAGCTATAGTCTCTGGGAAAGATGATTTGTTTATACATCATTATATATCGATTTACGATTTAAATTCAGATTGGGATAAAAACCTAAAAAGATTAAGTTTTAATAATGATTTAGATTTAATGCATGATAGTATAATGACAATGGTTTGGGTAAGAATTATTGAAGATGAACTGTCTGTAGAGATTAGAAATGATAAAACCGACATAATATACCTGTCCTTTATATGTTCTAATGAGAAATTTGCAAAACTCTTTTCTGAGAGTTTAATTACTGAGATGAGTAGAATGTATGTTTTATATCAGACAAAACAATCAACGAATACTATTGATTTTCTTCAGAATCGTGCTGATTCTGTTTTTCTTGTTTTAGAAACAGCAGAAGAGGAGTATGCTAGGGTTAAAGATATTAATCAAAGAATAATTAAAGCATCTGGGAGATTGAAGGAATTGCAACTCATGAGGAATGTTGAGGTTCTAAATACTATGTATTTAGAACTTGTTAAGAATATAGAGATGTCAAAGCTCACTTTATTAAATAAAACTCCAATAATTCAAGTTATAGACAAACCTATTCTTCCGTTGGAGGATACTAAAATATCTGTTTTACTAATAAGTATTATTAGTTTTTTTCTAGCCTTATTTATTTCTGTTTTCTATATTATAATTAGAAAATTAGTGAATGACAGTTTAAAATAAATTATAGGAGTCTTACTGTTTCTTCTAGTTTGATTGATCTTGACCCTTTAATTAGGATTGTACTTTCATGGATCGGAGATTTAGATATGTAGGTGTTAAAATCATTAACATCTAAAAAAGCATTTTTGATTTTAAGTTTTGCAAATTCTTTACCAATAAAGTATGTTGTAATATTTAATTTTTTAATTAGTTGGGCTATTATAGTATGTTCTTTTTCTGAGACTTCTCCAAGTTCTGCCATATCACCTAAGATACATATTTTATTAGGTTTGTCTATGCTAGCAAAAGACTCTAACATTTCCTTCATACTTGAAGGATTTGCGTTGTAGGCATCTAGAATTATGGTGTTTTTTTCAGAATTTATTACTTGGGACCTGTTGTTCTGAGGTTCATATATTGATAAGGCATTAGCAATCTTTTGAGTATGGATTTGAAAATGCTTAGCAACACAGATGGCTAGCATGATATTGTAAAACTGATAGTTTCCAATTAAATTGGTTTTTATTATATGTTTATCATATAAGATGTTTATAAAGAATGATCCTGCATGTATTTTTCCTTTAGTGTCTCCATTTTTTCCATATGAGATTGAATCTATATCTTTCGAAATTTCTTTTAATATATGATCGTCATTATTTACAAAAACTTTACCATTTTTTTTATATATATAATCATATAATTCTTTTTTTGCTCTTTTTACTCCATCTGTGCTTTTAAACCCTTCAATGTGAGCTTTCCCAATATTTGTTATTATGCCATAGTTTGGTTGAGCAATCGTGCAAAGAAAATCTATTTCCTTTTCATGATTAGCACCCATTTCCACAATAGCTATTTGATGCTCTTTACTAATTCCTAAAATAGTTAATGGAACACCGATGTGATTATTATAATTCCCTATTGTTGCTGCGGTTTTAAATTTAGATGTAAGGCAGCAGTTTATTAATTCTTTTGATGTTGTTTTTCCATTTGTCCCAGTTATTGCAATTATTGGAATGGTTAATTGTTCTCTATGGTATTTTGCAAGATCTTGTAGGGATTCTAACGCATCGTTTACTAATAAGAATCTATTATCTAGTTGGAATTTTTTGTCATCAATTACTGCATATTTACAACCGTTATCTATAGCTTGGCTTGCATATCTATTTCCATTAAAGTTTTCTCCTTTTAGAGCGAAGAAAATAGAATTCTTCTTAATATTTCTACTATCTGTAGTTATATTCGGAAATTTTATAAAATATTTATATAGTTCAGATATTTTCATGCCAAAAAAAACTCCATTGGAAATGGAGTTTTTTATAAAAAGTTATTGATTCTTACTTAATTCTTTTTACTATAATCAGTACCTCTTCTTTGATTTTCTTTGTAGTTACTCTTTGGAGCACCAACTGTATCTATTGCACATCTAAATCCAATCGCATAAGATGACTGATCTTGATCTAGAAATCTTCTTGTTCCTGGGTTTAGCCAATATGCTCTATCTTTCCATGACCCTCCTTTATATACTCTCGTTCTATCAGTAATCATAGATGAATTACCATAATCATACATTTCACTACTATTTCCAGTTTTTGCTGGATCCTTATATTTGGAAGCATTCGTGTTCCATTTATCTAATCTTATACTTGATGTGTCTTTATCAGATTTTTCACTAAAGAAGCTGTTCCAATCAATACCCATTTGAGATTCAATATCTCCATCAAGATAGTTGATGTTGTCTGCTTTCTTATAGTTCCTTCTATAAGCATTATTTTGTACATCTACATCTGTTGTAATCATTCTACCTAGACTATCCTTTTCTGCAAGGAAACCATCTTCATCTGTTAGAGGTGTTTGATATATATTACCTCTAAATGGTCGATGATCAGTTGTAGTGGTCTGTTCAGTAACGGGTCTATATACATCCATTACCCATTCAGATACATTACCTGCCATATTATATAGTCCATAATCATTAGGCCAGTAATGGCGAACATCTGTTGTTATATCTGCATTGTCATTTAGATTCCCTGCAACTCCCATATTATCTCCTCTTCCTCTTTTGAAGTTTGCCATTATTTCTCCTTGATTATTTTTATCACTGTTTCTTAGAGAAGCGCCATTCCATGGAAATATTTTGCGATCAGCAACATTTTCTTCATCTGTATTACCAACATAGCCTAAAGCCGCAAATTCCCATTCAGCTTCTGTTGGAAGTCTATACTTTGGAAGCAAGATACCATCTTCCATCTTTACTTTTCTGAATTTTTCTCCCGTTGACGGGTCATAGTTTCTTAGTAGTCTTCCTTGAATACCATCATATTGTCCTGCTAAATATGCTTCGGTATTAAATGTATTGTCATCTATTTGTTCAGCATCTTCCCTTAAAATTCCCTCATTTATTAAAATCCTTTCATTTACTCTATCTGTTCTCCAAACACAAAAATCATTTGCTTGTGACCAAGAAACTCCAACGACTGGATAGTTGTCATAAGCTGGATGTCTTAAGTATCCAGTGATAAATGGTTCATTATAACCTAATTTGTCTCTCCATACTAGTGTGTCTGGCAAAGAGTTATTATATACTTCTGGATAAGAACTTCCATATACTCTTCTCAGCCAATTTAGATATTCACGATAATCTACATTTCTAACTTCTGTTTCGTCTAAGTAGAAAGATGATACTGTAACTCTTTTAGGTACATTATTCCAATCATACATAACATCCTGTTCAATTCTTCCTTGAGTAAAAGAGCCTCCTTCAATAAAAGTCAATCCAGGACCTGTCATCTGTTCTTTAAAGCTAGTGTTTACTTCAAATCCACCGTTTTTAGAATTATTATAATCCCAACCAGTAACAGTTGATTGTTGTTTAGAGCATGAACTAATTATACATATTATGCTAATTGCAGAGATTAATTTATTTATTTTCATAATTTATATTTTTAAATATTAACTAGAATTGCGGGCAACTTATTGTGTTAAATGATTTAGATCTTGATTTGGTAGGCATATATAGAGTGAATGAAATTTCATGAGCACCTAATGTATTACTATTTTTTAAGTTACTTACAGTAATATCATAACTATATCCAAATTTAAAGTTATCTTGGATAAGTCCTACCATTAAGATAAAAGCATCGAAATTTTCTACACTGTTTCTAGCCCATAAACCACCAACAACAGGGCCTCTATACACATATATCCCATAGTTAAATTGTTTGAAGTCTTGTTGATTTTGATATAAAAAGTTTGGAGATATTGTTGTTACATTATTTGCATATTTATTCAAAGGAAAATTACCCCCAGCATGTATTGTAAGTTTAGTTGGTAATTGACTCTCACTAATAAAACCTTGTTCAGGTTGAGTTAAGTGATGAGCAGCGAACCCAAAATACCAGTTGTCAGTATATCCAACAAAACCAGTTGAAAAATCAGGATACTGCACACTCTTAGGGTTGTTATCTATATTTTCTTGTGTTGGATAGATAAAACCATACTGTTGATCAATCATATCCCCAAATGTAAGTTTCGACCAATCAAGATTTAACATTCTAAATGATGCTTCAAATCCTGCTTTAATAGCAAAGCTTTTATTGACTGCCAGGTTATATGAGTAAATAAGTGATGCGCTATTTAATTGGATGTTTCCATCACCACTTCTGTCATTTAGTACTAATATACCTAATCCACCTCCAACTTTATCTACATGTTTATCGTATGAAACCGACGTAGTAATAAATGTTCTTCCAATACCCGGCCATTGATCTCTATAATTTAAGTTTGTTCTAGGAGCTCCTTTAGGGGCAGCACCTGCAAATGCAGGGTTTAAATATAAAGGATTTGCATAGAATTGACTAAATGCAGGATCCTGAGCCTGAGAATCAATACTAGTAAAAATACATATTGTTAAAAGCAGTATTAATTTAGATATTTTATTAACCATATTATCGTCTTTTCATGATTTAAATCTCACAAAAATAAGCATTTTATTTGTTTTTCTCTTTTGCTTATGGGAAAAATGTGAAATAATTACAACAATACAGCGTTAATAAGTCTGATTTAATTATTGATTATTAGCTTTGTTTAGACTGCTTTTTTTCTGTTTTTTGTAAGTAAATTTGTTGTTTTTACATGGTTAATTAAGTAGGTTATATTGTATTTTGGGTAGTAAGAAAAACAAGAAAAATCTTATTTTCAGATAATAATTAATGATAATAATCGATATATCTAAGAAATAACGAATAATCCTCAAGGATAAATGAGAAATACACTTTTTATTTTAATTCTTTTTTTTGGCATATCTAACCATTTGTTAGCACAAGAAAACTCTGTTCTTTCCTCTGGGGATTGGTATAAAATTAGTGTTTCAAATGATGGTATTTATCAATTAACCTACTCTGACTTTCAAGATCTTAATATTTCTACATCCAATTTAGATATTAATTCTATCAAATTATATGGTAATGGTGGAGGTATGTTACCCCCCTTAAACTCAGATTTTCGGAATAATGATTTACAAGAGAATGCAATTATGGTTATTGATGATAATAACAACGGAATATTTAATAATAATGATTATGTGTTGTTTTATGCAGAATCAGCTCATGAATGGATCTATGATAGTTCTTCTCATGTTTTTAATTATAATGAACATCTTTATGCAGATAGAAACTATTATTTTTTAAATATTGATAATTCTTCAGCTGGAAAAAGGATAGAGCAAAAACCTACTCTTACTAATTTTGACAAAACAATCGATTCATTTAATGATTTTCAAGTTCATGAAATTAATAATGAGAACCTAATTCAATCTGGTAGAGAGTGGTATGGAGAACGTTTTGGTGTGATTGATTATTATTCGTTTTCTTTTAATTTTCCAAATCTGATTAATAGCCATCCAATTAGCGTGCAAACTTCAGTAGCTGCTAGATCATTAAATCCATCATCTTTTTCTGTTAGTGCAAATAACATTTTAATTTCAAATATTAATATTGGAAATATTGTTTATGATTATGCAACTCCATATGCAAAATCTTCTTTGAATACTGAGACATTCCTGTCTATTTCTGATCAAATAAATGTAGATTTAGAGTATAACTATTCTGAAAGCAATGCAATAGGTTGGCTTAATTATATTCAGTTGAATGCAAGGAGATATTTAACCATGAATAATGATTATCTGCAATTTAGAGATGCTGAATCGGTCTCATCTTCAGAGTTAGGAAAATATGTAATATCAAATGCAAATACATCTACTTTAGTCTGGGATGTGTCAGATGTTTTAAATGTCAAAACAGTCCCAACTAATTTAGTTGGCACGGAAGTGTC
Source organism: Flavobacteriales bacterium (assembly GCA_014239655.1). GTDB lineage: Bacteria > Bacteroidota > Bacteroidia > Flavobacteriales > BACL11. The sequence continues at coordinate 20,970 of JAAZYM010000048.1, forward strand.
GTTTTTAGATTCTCTTTCTATTCTTAAAACATATATTGCTTTTAACGGTAATTTTAAAAAAGTTGAGTTAGTTGGAGAAATTGAGAATCAGAATTTACATATTCTTGGTTCGGACGTTGAGTATGTTATCGTTTCACATCCTGATTTTTTGAGTGCTGCAGATAGACTTGCTGAATTTCATAACATTTATGATGATTTAACTTCTGTAGTAGTAACTCCACAGCAGATCTATAATGAGTTTTCCTCAGGTAAACAAGATGTATCTGCAATAAGAGATTTTTTTAGAATGTTATATAAAAGAACAAATTCAAAGTTTAAATATGCATTGTTGTTTGGGGATGGGTCCTATGATAATAAAGAAAGAATAAGTAATAATACAAACTATATACCTACATTTCAATCTAAGAACTCTTTAAGCCCCACATTATCATATGTAACTGATGATTTTTATGCTTTGCTTGACGATAATGATGGTGATTTTATAAATGATTTAATTGATATTGGAATAGGAAGACTTCCTGCAAAAAGTTTGAGTGAGGCTAATGACATGGTAGATAAGATTGAAAAATACTATAGTTCTGAAACTTTAGGAGATTGGCTTAATTCCGTGACATTTATAGCAGATGATGGTGATGCAAAGGATGGTAATTTACATATGATACAAGCCGATAATCTTGCAGACTATATCGACACAAATTATCAGAATATTAATATTGAGAAAATCTATCTTGATAGTTATCCTCAAGAATCAACTCCTGGAGGCCCTAGAAGTCCACAGGCTCAAGATGCAATTAATAGAAGAATAGATAACGGGTCTTTTCTTGTGAACTATACAGGTCATGGCGGGCCCCTTGGTTGGACACAAGAGCGAATCTTAGAGGTAGATCAGATTAATAATTGGGATAACGAATATAGATTACCATTATTTATGACTGCTACTTGTAAATTTTCATGCTTTGATGATCCAAATAAAGTATCTGCAGGCGAATATGTTTTGTTAAATAAGAATGGAGGAGCTATTGCATTATTAACTACAACTAGATTAGTATACGCTAATCCTAATTATACACTTAACACTAATTTTGTTGATGTCCTTTTTGAAAAAAATAATGGTGAGTATCCAAGATTAGGAGATTTATATAAACAAACAAAAGTTTTAAGCGGCTCAGGTGCAAATACTAGAAATTTTATTTTGTTAGGAGACCCTGCAATCAGTTTATCTTACCCAAAATACTCGATTTCCACGACAACAATCCCAGATACTATTAAAGCATTAGAGGAAGTTACTATTAATGGTAAAATCACAGATGATAATGGAGTGCTATTAGATAATTTTAATGGTATAGTTTATCCTACAGTATACGATAAAGAGATTATTTCATATACCTTAGGTCAAGAATCATGCACGCCTATGCCATTTCGTAATCAAGATAACGTGATTTATAAGGGAGAAGCTAGTGTAGAATCTGGAGAGTTCTCTTTTTCTTTTGTTGTCCCTAAAGATATTGAGAACAATTATGCTCATGGGAAAGTAAGTTTGTATGCTAAGAACGATGATGGAGAGGATGCTAGTGGTTATGATGATTCCTTTATCATTGGTGGTGTAGCTGAAGAGATTATCTATGATTATGATGGGCCTTCTATATCTCTGTATATGAATACAAGAGATTTTATCTCTGGAGGAATGACAAATAGGAATCCGTTTTTACTAGTAGATATTCAAGACTTAAGTGGTATTAATACAGTAGGGAATGGAATAGGCCATGATATAACCGCGATACTTGACAATAATACGAGTAATCCCTTTATATTGAATGACTATTATAAATCAGATCTTGATGATTATCAAAAAGGAGTTGTTGAATTCCCATTTGAAAATTTAGAATTAGGAGAGCATACTATAACCTTTAAGGTATGGGATGTTTTTAATAATTCTAGTGAGGGCTCTATTAATTTCTATGTTACAGAAGGAGATATTTTAATTATCTCAGAGTTTTTGAACTATCCTAATCCTTTTTATGGTAATACTGATTTTTATTTTCAACATAACCAGTCTGCTCAGAATATTGATGTTTCCATTGAGATATATTCAATTAGAGGAGCACACATTAAAACGTTAAGCAATTCTTTCTATGATGATGGTTATAGAATTGGTCCAGTCAGATGGGATGGGAGGAATGAATATGGTAGAAATGTAAGTGCAGGTCTATATATTGCAAGATTAAATATTGAATTAGAGGATGGTTCTTATGAGACTAAATCAATTAGAATTGCAATAACTCCATAGGAATTTCGTTATGGCTACCAATAAAAGAATTAAATTTGCAAATTAATATTAGAGTATGAAAAAACTTTTTTCTTTAATAACAGCAATTGTGATATGTTGTTCTGCTTTTTCTCAGAATGAGCTTACAGTTGATCAGCTTGATGGAGCTACTTTAAATACAATTACTACTGCTGTTCCTTTTTTATTAATTTCTCCTGATTCAAGAGCAGGAGGAATGGGAGATGTTGGTGTTGCAACTACACCAGATGCTAATTCACTTCATTGGAATCCCGCAAAATTTTCTTTTGTAGAAGATGAAGTTGGTTTTGCAGTATCATATGTTCCATGGCTTAGAGAATTAGTTCCAGATATTAATTTATCATATTTAGCAGGTTATAAGAAATTAAATGATAATGAAGCGGTAGCAATGGAGTTAAGATATTTTACTTTAGGAGACATAACATTCACAGATGTTATTGGAAATAATTTAGGTCAATATAAGCCAAGCGAGTTTACTATTGGATCTGCATATTCTAGAAAATTATCTGATCAGTTTTCACTTGCAATTTCTGGAAGATATGTTTACTCTAATCTTACAGGTGGACAATCTGCTGGTGGGATCACTACAAATGCAGGGCAATCTATTGCTGCAGATGTTGCTGGATACTATAAAAAGACTGTTCGTATTGCTAAGAAAGATATGGATTTAGCTTTTGGTGCAAATATATCTAATATCGGAAATAAGATTTCATATACTGAGACATCGACAAGAGATTTTATTCCTATTAATTTAAGGTTAGGTACTGCGTTAAATGCTGATTTAGATGATTACAATAAAATAAGTTTTGCTTTTGATATAAATAAGTTACTTGTTCCTACACCTCCAATATATAATGATTCAATAGAGAATCAAATTGATTTTGGAAAAGATCCAAATGTATCAGTTGTTAGTGGTATTTTTCAGTCATTTGGAGATGCTCCAGGTGGATTTTCTGAAGAGATGCGTGAGATTAATTTTTCAGTTGGTACTGAATATTGGTATGATGATCAATTTGCTGTTAGAGCAGGTTATTTTAATGAGCATGACACAAAAGGAGGTCGAAAATTTTTCACATTTGGATCTGGAGTTAAATATAATGTTTTTGCGTTAGATTTTTCTTATTTAATTAATGCAAGCAGGGCAATCAATGGTAATAATCCATTAGCAAATACTATGCGTTTCACATTGATATTTGATTTTGGTGAGATGGAAAATATTAATTAGAAATGAGTTTCAGAATAGGATTTGGTTTTGATGTACATCAGTTAGTAGAAGGAAGAGAATTTTGGTTGGGTGGGATTAATATTCCATTTAATAAAGGAGCTCTTGGACATTCTGATGCAGATGTTTTAATTCATGTAATCTGTGATGCTTTGCTTGGTGCCGCAAATTTAGGTGATATTGGGAAGCATTTTCCTGATTCTTCAGATGAATATAAAGATATTGACAGTAAAATTCTACTAGAAAGGGTAATGGAGCTTATTAGAAAGGGCGGATATGAGATTGGGAATATTGATTCTACTATTTGCCTAGAGACTCCAAAATTAGAATCCTATATTGATCTTATGAGAGGGGAATTATCTAGATGTATGAATATTAAAGCAGATGTTATATCAATTAAAGCAACTACAACCGAGAAATTAGGTTTTGTTGGTAGAGAAGAAGGAATCTCTGCTTATGCCATAGTTTTAATCAATAAAGTTGGGGTCTCTTAGATATATTTGAATTACAGCTTGTGCACAGACTATATTTTCATTATTTATAGCTGAAACTTCATTAGTTATTTCATGTTTTCCATTTAATAATAATGCATTTTCAACTTCTTTAATTTGCATGTCGGATATTTTAAAATTTAGTATGAGTGTTGAATTTGCAGGTGCTATATATTTAATTTCAGCGCTTTTTACCCAGACTATTAATTTTCTTTCTTTAAATATATTATAATACATTATTGGAAAATATGGATCACATGCCGAGAAGATACTTCCTCCAAAGACACTCTTATAATAATTAATATTAAAAGATAGATTTCTTTAAAACAACATTCATTTCTTTATAATCTGATGAAATATTTTTTAAACAGATTCTATTGAAAAACAGCGGAGGAAAAAGATTGAGAGTTAGTTTAAGAAAGAATATCCGGAATTTCATTAAATTCTCTTTCTAAAATCTGTCTAGATTCATTATTTTGCCCCATACCTTCATAAAGTCATTAACAAATTTTTCTTTATAATCATCACATGCATATGTCTCAGCAATAGCACGAAGTTGAGAGTTAGATCCAAAAACAAGATCAGTTCTTGTTACCATCCATTTTATATCATGATTTTCACGATCATGACCTTCAAATAGATTAGAGCCAGAGATAGGTTTCCACATTGTATTCATGTCAAGTAAGTTAATAAAGAAATCATTAGATAAAGCTCCAGGGTTATTTGTTAAGACTCCATTTTTTGATCCTCCAAAGTTTACATCTAACACTCTCATTCCACCAATAAGTATTGTCATTTCAGGAGCTGTCAAGGTTAGAAGATGAGATTTGTCTAATAGTAGTTCTTCATTTGAAATGTTATGATTATTCAGCACATAATTTCTGAAACCATCAAATTTTGGCTCTAATACAGCAAAAGAATCGATATCTGTTTCTTCTTGTTTTGCATCATTACGACCAGCTTTAAAGTTAAAACTCAGATTATATCCAGATTTTTTTGCTGCATTTTCAACACCTACATATCCTGCAAGAACAATTAAATCTGCTAATGATATTTTTTTCTCATCTTGAGAGTTGTCAAAATCATCTTTAATAGTATTTAATATTTTTAGGATTCTAGACAGTTTATTTGGTTGATTTACATTCCAGCTAATTTGTGGTTCTAGAGCTATCCTTGCCCCATTAGCCCCACCTCTTTTGTCTGTTCCTCGAAATGTAGATGCAGAGGCCCATGCTGTAGATATTAGTTCGGAATTAGTTAATTCAGAATTTGAGATTATTTCTTTTAGTTTAATAACATCATCTTCATCAACCAATTTATAGTTAATTTCTGGTATTGGATCTTGCCATATTAGGGTTTCTGATGGAATTTCATTTCCTAGGTATCTTTCAATTGGCCCCATATCTCTATGTGTTAGTTTGTACCAAGCTCTAGCAAATGCATCTTCAAATTCTTTTGGATTTTTATGAAATCGCTTAGATATTTCTAAATAATCAGGATCAGTTTTTAATGCCAAATCAGCTGTAGTCATCATAGGAGCATGTTTTTTTGATGGGTCATGTGCATCTGGCACTGTATCTGAACCATCTGCATTTTTGGGAGACCATTGTTGTGCTCCAGCAGGACTTTTTACCAGTTCCCATTCATACCTAAATAATGTATCAAAAAAACTATTGTCCCATTTAATGGGTGTTGGTGTCCAGGCACCTTCTAAACCACTTGTTATTGTATCAATTCCTTTTCCACTATTAAATGAGTTCTTCCATCCAAACCCCATTTCTTCAATTGGTGCTCCTTCAGGTTCAGCGCCAACATGTGATGGGTCACCAGCTCCATGAGCTTTTCCAAAAGTATGTCCTCCAGCAACAAGAGCAACTGTTTCTTCATCATTCATTGCCATTCTACCAAAAGTTTCTCTTATGTCTCTTGCTGATGCTAAAGGATCTGGAGTTCCATTTGGACCTTCTGGGTTGACATATATAAGCCCCATTTGTACAGCTCCTAATGGATTGTCTAGTTGTCTGTCACCACTATATCTCTTGTCATCTAACCATTCAGTTTCTGGGCCCCAATAGATATCTCCTTCGGGTTCCCATATATCTTCTCTTCCTCCAGCAAAACCAAATGTTTTAAATCCCATAGATTCTAATGCACAGTTTCCGGCTAGTATCATTAAATCGGCCCATGATATTTTATTACCATACTTTTGTTTTATGGGCCATAACAATCGACGTGCTTTATCTAAGTTTCCATTGTCTGGCCAGCTATTTAATGGAGCGAAACGTAGTGTGCCAGAACAAGCTCCACCTCGTCCATCACCAATTCTATAAGTCCCAGCACTATGCCATGCCATACGAATAAAGAAAGGACCATAATGCCCATAATCTGCAGGCCACCAATCTTGAGAATCAGTCATTAGACTATGGAGATCTTGTTTTACATCAGATAAATTAAGAGTATTAAATTCTTTCGAATAATCAAATTCATTATCCATTGGACTGATTAATGATGAATTTTGATGTAAGATCTTTAGGTTAAGTTGATTTGGCCACCATTTTGAATTTGAATGAACTCCTTTTTTAGTGTGTTTTTGTTTATCAAAACCAAATGGGCATCTTTCTTCTGAGTTAGGATTTTCTTCCATTATTTTTGTATAATTTATGAGACTTTAAAGATATTAATTTTTTATAAAAGGTGTAACTATTTTTTTGCAATTAGAATCAATCTATCTGACTTTGATGCATCAAAGTCGTTAAGGTTATAGTTACCAAAGATATCTACGATTTTCATTTTATTTTTTTCTAACATTTTTGAAAAATCATAAAGAGTTAAAGCATGTACTTTCTCTTGGTATTTTAAATTGATTTCTTTATCAAAGATATTTATGTTTTTATAGATGTAATTATCAATCAGATCTCTAGTTATCTCAAAACGGATGTTATCAATAGTTTTACTTTCTTTTGGGACGAGATTAATTATTGTTTTTTTTACATTCATAAAGTCAATTATTAGTATACCATCTTGCTTAAGATTTTTGACCATAGCATTAATAGTTTTTTGTTCATCATTAGTATCATCAAAATATCCAAATGAAGTAAATAGGTTCGTCACAATATCAAAGGAATTTTTTTTAAATACATTTCTCATGTCAAACTTGTAGAATTTTAAAGTTTTATTTTCAAATTCTTTTGCATTATTTATGCTATTAGATGATAAGTCAATACCAACAACATTAAACCCTTGTTCATTAAAATATTTTGCGTGTCTCCCTTTTCCACAGGCAACATCTAATACGTTTCCTTTTTTTATATTTAAATACTTAGTAATGTTTTTCAGAAACTTAGTAGCCTCTTTATCATCTCTGTTTTTATATAAGATGTGGTAATACTTGGAGTCAAACCATTCTTCAAACCAAGTCATTTTTTAATTCCTTTGCCTTATTGCTTCGTAACTTATAATGCCAGTTGCTACGGAAACGTTTAGTGATGAGATACTTCCGTTAATTGGGATTTTTGTTTTCATATCACACATTTTAAGGATTTCTTTTGATATTCCATCTTCTTCTGATCCAATAATTATAGCAGTAGGCTTGCAGAAGTCAGCGTTATATATAAAATCTTGGGTTTTTTCTGTGCATCCAATAAGTTGTATTCCAGAATCTTTAATTAGTTGTAAGCTTAACTTTAGATTCCATGTTCTGCTTATTGGTATTTTATGTAAAGCACCAGATGATGTTTTTACGGCATCTCCATTTATAGCGGCACTATTTTGTTCTGGGATTAAGATTGTATGGATTCCAGCACATTCTGCAGTTCTAGCGATAGCACCTAGGTTTCTTACATCTGTTATTCTATCAAGAACTAATATTAATGGGTTTTTTCCCTCTTCATATAACCTTGGGATGATATCTTCAATCTTATGAAAATCTACAGGAGAAAGGAATGCAAAAACCCCTTGATGATTCTTTTTCGTCAGTCTATTTATTTTCTCAATTGGAACATGCTTGTAATTTATTCTTCGGAGTCTAACTAATTTCCATAGTTCAGCAAAAGCATTATTATGCAGCCCCTTTTGAATAAATAATTTATCAATTGTTTTGCCAGCTTTTATTGCTTCAATTATCGCATGTATTCCAAAAATAAAATTCTTTTCCTCTTTATTCATCTAATTTTGGTGTCTCAATTATATCTTCTTCAAAACCAATGTTATTTTTACCAGAGGATATTTTTGTAATATCCTTGTCAATTTTATTAAATTCTTTTGATGATTTATTAAAATGATTAACAACTGTTCTGATTGTTTTTCCTAAGCTATCGTGAGCATCTTTATATGCATTCATATGATTTGATAGTTTATCTATATTTTTTTGAATATCTTCTATAGATCTCTCTACTTTCATATTATGTAATGCTTTTACTGTTATTTGTAGCATTGGAAATAAACTCATAGGGGAAACAATCATTACTTTTTTTGTGTAAGCATAAGAGACTAAATCTTTGGAATTAATTTTTAAAGTTCCTACTCGGCTGTTTAGAAGGTCTTGGTATAATCCATCGGCAGGAATAAACATATATGCATAGTCTGTAGTTTTTTCTGATGGCCTAATATATTTAGACGTTTCATCTATTCTCTTTTTAATATCATCTTTAAATAATTTTTCTAAATCTTCAATCTCTGATTTATCCTCACTTTCAATCATCTTATTATAATTGTCTAGTGAGAATTTAGCATCAATTGGTATTATAAAATCTCCTACCTTCACTATTGCATCTACCATCTCACCATTACTAAAGCTATATTGCATGCTAAAAAGTTCAGGAGGTAATACGTTTGATAAAAGATTTTCAAGTTGGATTTCACCTAATATTCCACGTTGTTTTTGATTGCCAAGTATTTTTTCTAAGGTTTTCATTTGATTTGCAAATCCTAGTACTTGTTCATTGGTTCCTTTTATCTTTTCAAGTTCTGAAGTAACTTCCTTGATTACTTTATTAGAAGACACAAATTGTTTTTGCATATCTTCTTTTGAATTTTCTTGATATACAAATATCCCTTTATTAATATCGGTAAGTTTTTTTTCTATTTCTTGTCTTCCTTTCTCTGCGTTTTCTCCAACCTCCTTTCTTATCTCTTGTATTTCTTGTCTTAGTGAGTTGTTTAGTTGAATTAATAATTCTTGAGAATCCCCATCTTTCGTTTTTGTTTTTTTGAAGTAGAGCAGAGAAAATCCAAAAAGAATTAGTAAGAAGATAGCATATTCCATAGATGAAATGTAGAATTATAAAATTAATACGAAAGTACCAATTGATACTCCGTTAAACAAATCAATTACATCTTTATTTCTCATTCTTATGCATCCATGTGATGCGGGCTGACCTATCCTTCCTTCCTCAGAAGTTCCATGTATATATATGTATCTTTTGTACGAATCTATTCCATCACCTTTATTTATTCCTTTCTCCATTCCGTCAAGCCATAATATTCTTGATGTCACATCATCTGTTTTACTTATAGTTTTGTCTTGAAATATTTTAGCAATATCTCCATAGAATACTCTTCCAATCATCCTGCCATTTTCAGGGGTTTTTTCTCCATATTTTTCTTTTACTTTATGTAATCCAAGAGGTGTTTTATTACTTCCTTGTTTATTGCCTACTCCATATTTAGATGAAGAAATGTTATAGCTCTGAATTATTTTCTCAGATTTGATATGAAATAGTTTTTGTTCATTAATTGAAACATAAATTATTTCTTCAAATCCTGTGTGACTCAGCATATAGTCATTTACTATCTTGAAGATATTTTTTTGAGCATGTATTGTGTTAGTAAGAAGAAAAAGAGATAATAGTAGTATTTTTTTTATATCCATTCTATTGGTTTTTTATTTAACGTTTTCAGGATTTTGTTTGTTTTAGAGAAATGTTGACACCCAAAGAACCCCCTATATGATGATAATGGTGAAGGATGAGCAGATTTTAATATGAAATGTTTTGATAGGTTTATATTTTTGATTTTCTTTATGGCATAATTTCCCCATAGAATAAATATAATATCTTTTTTCTCTTGAGCTATTATCTCAATTATTTTATTAGTAAAAACTTCCCAACCTTTCTCTCTGTGTGAAGCAGCTTGATTTTCTCTTACAGTAAGAATTGAATTTAACAGTAATACACCTTGTCTTGCCCAATTATTTAGATTGGTATTATTTGCATCTAATTTTAGATCATTAGAGAGTTCTTTAAGGATGTTTTTTAATGAGGGAGGTTTTTTGATCCCTTTGTTGACAGAAAAAGCTAATCCATTAGCCTGATTTATTGCATGATAAGGGTCTTGTCCTATTATAACAACCCTTGTATTTTTAAATGATGTCTTATGTAAAGCCTCAAATCTGATTTCTTTTTCAGGATATACATTAAAATTTTCTTCTTCTTCAGATATGTAGGATATGAGTCTAACAAAGTATGGCTTAGTAAACTCTTGAGCTAGTTTTTCTGCCCAATCTGATGAAATATTTATGTTGTTTTTCCTCATAATCTTATCAACATCAAATATAAATAACTATGACCTTTTATTATTTGTTATAAAAAACAAAAATGTATTTTTGTAAAAAAAAACATGAAAAAGATCCTATTTCTCTTTAGCTTTTTCCTTATTGTTTCTCTTCTAAGTTCTTGTGGGCTGTATAAAGAACCTTGTGAAGGAGTTGGAAGTATTAATGATAATTATGAAAATAATATATAATCTCTTTTGTCAGTTAAAGAGAGAAATAGGAAACCTAAGTGGTTAAAGGTTAAGCTCCCTACAGGTCAAGCTTATAAGAACGTTCGTGGTATAACAAAATCCCATAATTTACATACTATATGTGAGAGTGGAAATTGCCCAAACATGGGAGAGTGTTGGGGTGCAGGTACTGCTACTTTTATGATACTGGGAAATATATGCACTCGATCTTGTGGTTTTTGTAATGTGATGACTGGCCGTCCTCTACCGGTTGATGTTTTAGAGCCTTTAAAAGTTGCTAGATCAGTAAAGTTAATGAATGTCAAGCATGCCGTTATTACTTCTGTAGATAGAGATGATTTGAAAGATGGGGGTGCAAGCATCTGGGTAGAAACAATATCTGCAATCAGAAAGCAAAATCCAGATACAACCATGGAAACACTAATTCCTGATTTTAAGGGTAAACAGAAGGACATACAATTAATTATTGATACAAAACCAGAAGTTGTCTCTCATAATCTAGAGACAGTAAGGAGGCTAACAAAAAAAGTTAGAATTCAAGCAAAATACGATAGGAGTCTTGATACATTAAGATATCTCTATGAAGGGGGAATTCGCACAAAATCTGGGATTATGCTTGGTCTTGGAGAGAAAGAAGATGAAATTATTGAATCAATGAAAGATTTAAGGAGTGTTGGAGTAAAGATTTTAACATTAGGCCAGTATTTACAACCTTCAAAAAAACATTTGCCAGTAGTTGAATTTATATCTCCTGAAAAATTCACGTACTTTAAAGAGGTGGGGCTTTCATTAGGCTTTGAGCATGTTGAAAGTAGTCCTTTAGTACGCTCTTCATATCATGCAGAGAAACATATAAAATAGTTTTTTTTCTTTTTAGCACATATTCTTAAAATTGGGTTTTAAAATAAGGTGATAATTGTTATATTTGTTATCTAAAATTTAAATTTCAATTTAATATGAAAATAAGATCTCTACTTTTATTATTTGCTTTTTCATTTTCCACAGTAATTTTTCTCTTAGTTACTGCTACTTCTTCATTTTCTCAGGATGCTCATAATGAGTGTGGCTCATATGATGGCTATCTTCAAGATGAACAAAAAAAGTTCCCTCAATTTTATAAAAGTATAGAAGAAAAAAACAAGCAGTTAGAAACTCAGAATGTGCAGTTTCTGAGTAAGATCAATCCAAATACAAAGAATACCGGGAAAAAAATAATTCCTGTTGTTGTTCATGTAGTTCATAATTTTGGAAGCGAAAATGTAACTGATAATCAAGTAGCTGATGCATTAAGAATATTAAATGATAATATTAATGGTCAAGATGCAGATTTCACATCAAGGACTCCTGATGTATTTGCTGCAGTTGTAGGTAATCCAAATATTGAATTTCGTTTAGCAACAAAGGACCCTAATGGGAATCCAACTTCAGGGATTAATAGAATACAATCTGAATTGACGGATGTCCCTGATCCTAGAGACCAAGTGAAGGCTTTAAGTTATTGGAACTCATATCAATATTTAAATATTTGGGTTGTTAAGAAATTACCAACTGACAATGGTGGTGTTCTTCTTGGTTATGCTCAATTTCCATATTCAGGAAGTATGTCAACAGATGGTGTAGCGATTATCTCAAATCAGTTTGCAAGTACACAGTCAGCAACCCTAACTCATGAGGTGGGTCATTGGCTTGGATTGAGACATGTTTGGGGTGATGCGATATGTGGAGATGATCAGGTTGCTGATACTCCACCACAAAGATATTCTAATGGTTTTGGAGATAATCCAGGCCCTTTACCTACTACTAATTCTTTTCCATATCATGTTGGTTTACAAAATCAAGGCTGCATTGCAGATTCATTGAATTGGGCAGGAGAAATGTTTATGAATTATATGGATTATACTGATGATCAATATTGTACAATGTTTTCAGTAGGACAAGTAGGTGTGTTTGAGGAGACACTTGATGGAGTGGAGGGAGGTCTTGGTTATAGAGAATATATGTGGCAAGAAGATAATCTAATTAAAACAGGAACTAATGATGGTGCTGTACCCCCATCATGTAATAAAGAAGCAGATTTTAAAGAAGGCTTTGGAAACACTTCTATATGTCTAGGAGAGGAAGCTTGGTTTAAATCTAATAAATCAATGTTTGGATCAACAATTTCATCACTAGTATGGGATCTAGGGGATGGAACAACAAGTAATGTGGAAAACAATTTATTACATGAGTATAACCAAACAGGAGTATATGATGTGTCTTTAACTATTAATTATGATGAGGTGACTCATGTTTCTTCAGATAATTTATCATCTTTAGATATTGCAAATGCATCATCCTATGATTCTACTACTACTACTACTATAGTTCAGGGAACTCAAGCAGAATTAAATAATATTAATGCTAATAATATCACATCTCATAGTATCGATAGTTTGGGTATTTTCTGGGGGATTGATGGAACAACATATTATAGAGGAGAGGTTGATAAAACAATATATACTGCGTATTATAATAATTCTTGTACTTCAACTAAGGTGAAAGAAGCTTTTATAGCTGTTAATTCAACAACAGCTTCAAACTCAGCTTCTTCATATAATTATGGGTTTGATAATGCAAATGACATAGTTAATGATTGGAGAGTTATTAGTACAAATGATAATCCTAGTCAATGGTCTTTTAATACTAGCGCATTAACAAGTTGGGAATGGTATGGGGGGAATGATAATTCTTCATCATGTGTAATGATGCCATCAAAAGATGGTTCTAGTTTAACTGTTGAGAATCTTCTTTCTCCTTCTTATGATTTAAGTGGATATACAAAACCAGCAATTAAGTTTAAATATACTGGAGCTGCAGTTAATACTTTTCCGTCTAATGAATTAAATGTGTACTATACAAATGATTGTGGAGATAATTGGGCGTTCTTAGGTAAATTAACAAATATTCATGTTGCAAGAGCGGGTCTATATACAAATAGTTATTCTCCAAATGGAGATTGGGCAGATACTCTTTTAACAAAGACTTCTCTTAAGAATGATAATATTCAATTTAAGTTTGAATATTCTAATAATGGGGCTAGTAATAATTTTTATCTAGATGATATTCAAATTGGAGAGGAAGATGACTTAATGAAAAAGGATGTTCAATTGTTATCTAGAATTAGTGTTTTTCCTAATCCTTCTTTAGGTATTACAAATATTGTCCTTAATGATTTAGAAGGGAAAAATATAAAAGTTAAAGCACATAATATATTAGGTAAAGAAGTTAAGGTAATATATGAAGGTCTTGTTATGCAAGAAATGCTACAAATTGAGACAGATCTATCTTCTTTAGAAAAAGGCATCTATTTTATTAGTGTATATGAGGGGCATGATGCCTTAATTACAGATAAGTTAATATTAGATAAATAAGAAATAAGTTTTTATTTGCTAAAAAAGCACCAATATTATATTGGTGCTTTTTTGTTATGCAAGACATAGTATTTAATTTCTATAATTATATGTTTGCCATATGAAACCAATCAATTTTATTTCAATAACAGCAATAATTATATTAATGTTTTTTCCAGTATTTAGCTTTGCATCATTCCCAATCCCTAGTGATACTATTCAAATACAAAAAGAAACGTTAGAAGAGTATCAAATAAGGATTAAAAAACAAATTTTAGTGGAAAACAAAAATTAGAAATAATACTAGGCCTCTCTAATGTTTATAATGTCAGCTAGAATTTCCTAAGTTCTAATTTTTTATCTGATAAAACAGCGTAACTGTAATGGTGAATCCAATCTCCAATATTTATATAATTACACCTTTCATCAATCTTAATACTCATAGGAATGTGTCGGTGACCA
>JAAZYM010000029.1 GCA_014239655.1 Flavobacteriales bacterium
TTCATATAGTAAATATATACAACAAGAATTGGTTTTAGATTATAAAGGTAATGTAGTAGAAGGTTCTGCTTTTAATGTAGATCTTGGTGATGAATTAAGAAAAGATATTAGTGATCAAAAGTTTCCTCTTTATATAAGTATACTTAAGGACAGTTCTACTTGTTTTATTATCCCACTTAGGGGGAAAGGTTTATGGGGCCCTATTTGGGGCTATATTGCTTTAAAAGAAGATATTAACACCGTTTTTGGAGCTGTATTTGCTAATAAAGGTGAAACTCCTGGTTTAGGAGCTGAAATTAATCAAGGGTTTTTTCAAGAACCATTTATGGATAAGAAGATTTTCGATGAAAACAATGAGTTTGTTTCTATAACTGTAAAAAAAGGAGGGGCACCTGAGGGTAGTTTACATGCTGTCGATGCTATTTCTGGGGGAACTATTACTTCCGATGGGGTAACAGATATGTTAAAAGAACGAATTGGAAGATATCTTCCATATTTAGAAAAAAAGAAACCAATTGAAAATGATACAACAATGATTACTAATTTAACATCTCAAATTTATGAGTAAGAATGCTTTGTTTTCAAAGAAGAATAGGTCATTATTAACTGATCCACTTGATGATAATAATCCAGTTACAGTACAGGTTTTAGGTATTTGTTCTGCTTTAGCTATTACTGTTCAGCTAAAGTCAGCTGTTGTAATGGCTCTTTCTGTAATATTTGTTATGTGTGTAGCTAATGTTGTTGTTTCTCTTTTAAGAAAATTTATTCCATCAAGAATTAGAATTATTGTTCAGCTTGTTGTAATTGCTTCTCTTGTTATTATAGTGGATGAGGTTTTAAAGGCATATGTTTATGATGTAAGTAAAGAACTTACTGTATTTGTAGGTTTAATAATTACTAATTGTATTATTATGGGTAGGTTAGAAGCATTTGCATTAGCTAATTCCCCTTGGGAATCTTTTCTTGATGGACTGGGAAATGCATTTGGATATGGATGGATTTTAATAGCTGTTGCTTTTTTTAGAGAATTACTTGGAGCTGGAACACTTTATGGATATCCTGTTCTTGAAAATTTAGGAATTTATGATTTAGGTTATGAAAATAATGGAATGATGATTTTACCTCCGATGGCGCTTGTAACTGTGGGAGTTATTATCTGGATACAAAGAATGAGAAATAAAAAACTAATAGAATCAAATTAAAGATATGCAAGAATTAGCAAATATTTTTATAAAGTCAATTTTTATTGAAAATATGGTTTTTGCCTATTTCTTAGGAATGTGTTCATATTTGGCAATTTCAAAAACTGTAAAAACATCTGTTGGAATGGGGATGGCAGTAATTTTTGTTTTATCTATTACAGTACCTATAAATTATCTTTTAGTAAATTTTGTTTTAGAAAAAGGTGCTTTAGTTTGGCTGCTTGGAGATGAATTTATAGATATTGACTTAAGTTTCTTGTCCTTTATAATGTTTATTGCTGTTATTGCTTCAATGGTGCAACTTGTGGAGATGATAGTTGAAAAGTTTTCTCCGACCCTTTATAGTTCTCTTGGGGTATTTTTACCACTTATAGCTGTTAATTGTGCGATTTTAGGGGGATCATTATTTATGCAAGAAAGAGCATATAATAATATAACTGAAGCTGTTGTATTTGGATTTGGATCTGGAATCGGATGGTTCTTAGCAATAGTTGGTATTGCTGCAATTAGAGAGAAAATAAGATATTCTAATGTTCCTCCTGCTTTAAGAGGTTTAGGAATTACTTTTATAATTACTGGTTTAATGGGGATTGCATTTATGAGTTTTATGGGTATTAAATTATAGTGAAATGATTATTTTAAGTACATTAAAAATAGTAAGTAGTATAGCAGTTTTTCTTTTGTTAATTCTAACTTTGATTACTGTTATTTTATTTGTAAAATCAAAACTATCTCCTGCTGGAAAAATAAAAGTTATGATTAATGGTGAGAGAGAAATTGAAGTTGATGGGGGTAATACTTTGCTTACAACTTTAAGTAATGAAGGGATCTTTCTTCCTTCAGCATGTGGAGGTGGGGGTACTTGTGTTCAATGTACATGTCAAGTAAATTCAGGAGGGGGCGGTATCTTACCAACTGAAGAGCCTCATTTTTCTAGAAAGAAAATAGCTGAAAATTGGCGATTAGGATGTCAAGTTAAAGTTAAGGAAGATATGGATATTACTATTCCTGAAGAAGTGTTTGGAGTAAAGGAATGGGAGGCTACTGTTGTTTCAAATTATAATGTCGCTACATATATTAAAGAATTTATTGTTGAGATTCCTAAAGACATGAATTATCTTGCTGGAGGTTATATTCAAATCAATATCCCTGAGGGAGAGGTAAAGTATTCTGATATGGATGTTACAGCACATCCACAAGATCACCCAGGTGAACCAAATAAATTTGTAAGTGATTGGTCAAAAGGAACAATGAGAGATTTAGTAATGAAAAATGATGAAGACATTGTTAGAGCTTATTCAATGGCATCATTTCCAGCAGAAGGAAAGAAGATAATGCTTAATGTTAGAGTTGCAACACCTCCTTGGGATAGAGATAAAAATACATTTTTAGATGTTAATCCTGGAATTGCATCTTCTTATATTTTTGGATTAAAAGAGGGTGATAAAGTAAAAATATCAGGACCTTATGGGGAGTTTTTTATTAATGATAGTGATGCTGAAATGTTATATATTGGTGGTGGTGCAGGAATGGCTCCAATGCGTTCACATTTATATGAATTATTTAGAACCATTAAAACTGGAAGAAAGGTAACTTTCTTTTATGGGGGAAGATCAAGAGCTGAACTTTTTTATATTCATTACTTTAGAGATCTTGAAAAAGATTTTCCAAATTTTAAATTTCACCTAGTGCTTTCAGATGCTTTACCTGAGGATAATTGGAAAGGAAAAAAAGATCTTGATGATATAGATGGTGATGGATTTACAGGTTTTGTTCATCAAGTTGTTATTGATAAATTTTTATCTAATCATGAAGCCCCGGAAGATGTCGAATTATATTTCTGTGGACCTCCTCTTATGAACCAAGCAGTCTTAAAAATGGCTGAAGATTGGGGTATTCCTGATGAAAATGTTCGTTTTGACGATTTTGGAGGATAATATCTAGCCCTCTATTTTTCTACTTTAGTTATTTTGAATTTATTTTTTGTTCCACCACCGTTATGTTGCTGATATTTTATTTTTTGTACACTTTCATGTTCTGAATGTTTCGTGCAATATATGGTGACAGATTCTTTGTTTTTTAGGTAAAATATCTTTTCGTAATTCTCTTTATCAAACTTATGGTGTTTCAATTTAGTATCTATAATATTACCATTGGAGAAGAAAAAAGAAATATTAAATAATAATCCAATTAATGTAGTTAGAAAAATGATTTTCATCTTACAAAGATATATTATTTGATTTGATTGGTTATTCTAATGCATTCCAAGGTTTCTTCTATATCATGTACTCTTAAGATATCAGCTCCATTTAATAAGCTTATTGTATTTACAATACTAGTTCCATTTAAGACCTCTTGAGGAGTCTTATTTAATAAGTTATAAATCATTGATTTTCTAGAAGCTCCTATAAGTAATGGATATCCAAATTTCTTGAATTTAGAGAGGTTTTTTAGTATTTCATAATTATGATCTAGTGTTTTTCCAAATCCAAAACCAGGGTCAATAATAATTTTATTAAATCCTTTTTTTTCTAGATTTTTTATCTTTTTTTCAAAGAATTCTAGTAATTCAAGAATAATATTCTTGTAGCGGGGATTATTCTGCATTGTAAGGCTATTACCTTGCATATGCATCATAATATACGGAACATCTAATTCTATAACGGTATTAAACATTTCTTTATCTTTATTGCCAGCTGAGATATCATTAATTATATCAGCTCCTTTTTCGATACATATTTTTGCCACATTAGATCTAAATGTATCAATTGAGATTAGTAGTTTATTACTGTGTTTTTTTATTATTTCTATTGTTGGTAAAAGTTTTTTTATTTCTTCATCTTCTGATACAGGTATAGATCCGGGTCTAGATGATGATGCCCCTAAATCTATTATTTTCGCGCCAAGTTTCTCTATTTGAATAATTCTTCTAATAATTTTATCTTCTTCGAGATAAAGACCTCCGTCATAAAATGAATCTGTTGTAAGATTAAGAATTCCCATAACAATTGGTGTTGAAAAATCTATAGAATTACCTGTATATTTTATTATTTTTGACACTATAATTACTTTATATTTAGACCTTACAAAAACTTGAGCTTATATGGAAACTACTGTTCTTGAATATGATTCAATAATAAAAAAATGTGAGGACATTTTTGCAAAAAAAATGAAAGATTATGGTAGTGCTTGGAGAATTCTTAGAATTAGTTCATTAACAGATCAGATATTTATCAAAGCTCAAAGAATTAGAAGTATTGAAAGTAAAGGAGTCCAGAAGATTGATGAAGGGGTTATTAATGAGTTTATAGGTATTGTTAATTATTCTGTTATTGGCTTAATACAGATTGATTTAGGTGTTTCCGAACAGCCAGAGGATCTTAACTATGATGTAGTTATTAATATGTTTAGAAAACATGTCCTTTCATCAAAAGATTTGATGGTTAATAAGAACCATGATTATGGTGAGGCATGGAGAGATATGCGAGTTAGCTCTTTAACTGACCTGATTTTGCAGAAATTATTGAGAGTTAAACAAATTGAAGATAATAACGGGAGTACTCTAATTTCAGAAGGAGTTGATGCTAACTATTTAGATATGCTAAATTATGCTGTTTTTGCGTTAATTAAATTAAACAAATAATCTTATGAAGAATATTACTTTTTTTGCGAGAATATTGATTTCTGCATTATTTCTTTTATCAGCTATAGCTAAACTTTATCCTACACCATTATATGGTATTACGAAAGTTTTTGAAGAGGGGCAATTAATACCAATGGGTTTTAGTGCTGATTTTGCTCCATTTTTATCTAGATTAATTATAGGTTTTGAGTTTTTTATAGCTTTTGCAATTCTTCAGTCTCATTATATTAAAAAACTAGTTATTCCATCAACTATCTTATTATTGACTGTTTTTAGTATTGACTTGTCTTTAGATGTTTTTGCTGGAAATAATGAGAATTGTGGTTGTTTTGGTCAACTAATACCAATGACTCCAGTTGAGGCGCTTATAAAAAATATTCTTACAATATTTATATTAGTGTTTATCTATAAAAATGTTAAAGACAAGAAAGAAAGTAATTTTCTGTTGTTGTTCAATGGATATTTGATAATTTCTGTTTTAATGTTTTCTTTTTTGCCTATAGCTACAAATTCAAATAACAGACAAGTATCTTCATATACTAATTATGTTAATACTGACTTTGATATTAATGAAGGTAAAAAGATTTTGTGTTTTTTTGATGCTGGCTGTGAACATTGTATGGATGCTGCTAAATCATTGACTGAAATTGCTTTAGTTTCAGAAAGCTTTCCTGATGTTCATATAATATTCTCTGATACAGAGGAGGGAAAGATACCAGATTTCTTAGAATATTCAGGTTATGATTATTCATATCAAGTTATGGAATTTTATAATCCTGATGAAGATGTTAATAGTTATTTAGAAGTTTTAGGATATGAATACGAAAATCCTGTAGTTATATATTTTAATAATGGTAATCAGATGAGATTCTATGATGGGACTGGATCAAATGAGTATGATGCTGAGGATTTTAGAAATTTATTTAATTAATTACTTATTAATTGTTTAATTATTTATTAAAAAAGATTATTTATTCTGTTCTAGTAATCTATGGGGTACTTACAATAGTTTTTTTCTTATTTCATGTTCTTCCTGGTGATCCTGCTAGGATGATGTTAGATAAGAGAGAAGATTCAAAACAATTAACACTTATTAAACATAAATATGGTTTTGACAAACCATTATATCTTCAGTATTTATATTACTTAAATGATGTTTCTTTTCTATCAATTCATGAAAATAAAGATAAATCTTCCTTTACATTTCTTAATGCTAATAAATATACTGCAATAAGTGTATTGTCTTTTAATAATTTGACTTTAGTGATTAAAAATCCATATCTGAGGACATCTTTTGTGAAATCAAATCTTAAGGTTTCTTCAATTATTAAATCAACTTTTCCTAATACTTTTATTTTAGCCTTTTTGGCAATTTTATTTGCTCTAGTATTTGGTCTTGTTTTTGGAGTCGTTTCAGCGCTTAATAAAGATAAGATAATTGATAGAATTATACTCTATATATCAGTAATGGGTATGGCACTTCCTTCTTTTTTTAGTGCAATTTTAATTGCTTGGGTTTTTGGATATATTTTAAATGCATATACTGGATTGTCAATGACTGGTAGTCTATATGAGATTGATGATTATGGGATAAGTAGAACAATTAATGTTAAAAATATAATTTTACCAGCTATAACTTTGGGTATACGTCCTTTGTCTGTGATTATTCAATTATGTAGAAGCTCATTATTAGATGTCTTGTCAATGGATTATATTCGTACTGCTAAGGCTAAAGGATTAAATAAGTTTCTTGTTGTTTTTAAACATGCACTTAGGAATTCTCTTAATCCTGTGATTACTGCAGTTTCAGGGTGGTTTGCTTCTTTATTAGCATTAAGAAATGTAAAGGAAGATTTATCTTTATTTTCATGAATTGATAGAAAAGAAACATCATTTAAGTAATATAAA
>JAAZYM010000025.1 GCA_014239655.1 Flavobacteriales bacterium
CAATGCTTAAAAAAACACAAGTTAGGAAAAGATAAGGCGCGGCTTAATTATATTGTAGCACAGATTTATCAATATAATGAGGCCTATAAGGAAGCAGCAAAACATTACGCCC
Source organism: Flavobacteriales bacterium (assembly GCA_014239655.1). GTDB lineage: Bacteria > Bacteroidota > Bacteroidia > Flavobacteriales > BACL11. The sequence continues at coordinate 113 of JAAZYM010000025.1, forward strand.
AGGTGTTAAAAAGTAACGCCGAGTACATAATGGTTTTTAATTCAAAAATGAATTTAGCATTATGTTCAGATAAGAGTAGCGCGGATTCTGATAAAATGAGAAAGGAGCTGGTTAAAATGTCTAAGTATGATAAAAATATAGACTATCTAGATCAGATATATTATACTATTGCACAGATGGACATTTCTAATCAAGACACTATATTAGCAAAAGAAAACTATTTAAATTCAACCGTCTATAGCGTGTCAAACGAATCTCAAAAAGCACTTTCTTTCTTGGAGCTGGCTAAGATTGATTTTGCTCAAGCTGACTTTATATCTTCGCAATTGTATTATGACAGCACTATTTACTTTATGTCGGAGGATTTTAGATTATATAAGCCTACGCTAGTAAGATATTTAATTTTGACAGACTTGGTTAATAATTTAAAAACAATTCAACTACAAGACAGTTTAATTAGTCTGGCGCTTATGCCACAGAAAGAGCGCGATGCAATTATTAAAGGTATTATTAACAAGGAAGTTGAGAAAGAAAGAATTGAGAAAGAAAAAGAAATACTTAAGAGACAAAACCTTTACGAAGGAAACACTAATCGTAATAGAAATGAGCAATTTGGGAATAATACGTCTGGAGGAAAATGGTACTTCTATAATCCCGCCACTTTAAGCTTTGGTCTTTCGGAGTTTAGAAAAAAATGGGGAAAAAGAAAGCTTGAAGACGATTGGAGAAGAAAGAACAGAAAAGCCACTGTAATTGCTGAGGAAGATTCCTCGGCACTAGAAACACCTACAACAAACAATACGAAAGACCCTAGTTTTTATTTAAAACAGCTACCTTCAACTCGTGAAGATTTTTTGCTTTCTCGAGAAAAAATAGCGAACGCATATTATGAAGCTGCAATTATTTACAGGCATGATCTTTTAGAAATCAACAAAAGCAATGAGATGTTTAATAAAATTTTAAGGCTTGTCGATATTGATTCTTTATTTTTCCCAATGACATACTATAATCTATATCTTAACTATTCATTGCAAGAAAATTCAGAAAAATTAAATTTGGCAAAATCAACACTGTTAAAATATTTTTCAAAAAGTGTTTACGCAAAAATATTAGAAGACCCTGATTATCTACAAAAAATTTCGCTATCAAACAATAATAATGACAGTGCTTTTGAAGAGGTTTTTGTTAGTTATAAAGGAAGTGAATACAATAGTGTGATTGAGGCTACAAAAGAGATAAAGAACAATGAGCACAAGGATAGATATCGCTTTATACGAGCTGTTAGCATGATAAACACGGGGGACACTGTCGGCTCAATAAATACATTAGCAGAGGTTGCTAAAGCAGAAGACCCTAACCTTGCTAATCATGCTAGAAAACTGCTAGATATTGTTAGAGACCCAACATCTGTTAATGAGTCAAATAGAAGGGCAATTGAAAAGACACCGTATAAAATAAATCATAATTCACAGCATTTAGTCATGTTTATAGTACCCAAGGAGGGGGTTGATATTAGTTATTTAAAAACACTCATTTCTGATTTTAACACAAAGAATTATTCTACCCGTATTTTTGAGATTAACGCAATGATGATAGGGCTTGACATGCACCTATTAATGGTTAAGTACTTTGAAGGGAAAGACAAGTCTCTTAAGTACCACGAGGACATTATGTTTTCTACTGAAGTCACAAATGAATTGCATAAAACAGAACATTATATATTACCAATAACAACAGATAATTTTCAAGAATTTTACGTAAATAAAGATTTAGAGGGATACTCTAAGTTTTTTAAAGAAAAATATATAGATAAAAATTAAATTTTAACATAATTATTTAATAAATTTACATACTATTAAATACAGATAATATGTTTACAAATAATAATAATGATACTTTGAAAAAAACAGCTTCTACTGCCGCAGTAAATATAATTGGTAATGGAACCACAATAACGGGTGATATTAAATCAAAAGGAGACATAAGGGTTGACGGATCTTTAAATGGGTCTGTTGAAACAGAAGGAAAAGTTGTTGTAGGACAGGGTGGTGTTGTTGAGGGAGGTGTAATTTGCAAAGACGCTGATGTTGCTGGTGTTATAAAAGCTAAAATCACGGTTTCTCAATTATTATCCCTAAAATCATCCGCCAAGCTTAATGGAGATATAGTTACAAACAAACTTTCTATAGAGCCTGGAGCAACATTTACTGGCTCATGTAGCATGGGGGCTGTCATCAAGGATATAAAAGATGTTGGAAAAACAGAAAAAAGAGAAAAAACAGCATAGTAGTTATATTTACCTCTCTTCTATTTCTATTCAAATGGTCCTGATAATTTTAGGGGGCTATTATTTAGGGGCCTACCTCGACAGACTTGTTAATGGTCAGATTAAATTGTTTACCGGGATTTTGTCTTTGTTGTCAGTCGTTGCGGCTCTTTTTTTTGTATATAAAAGAATCAAAAAGTAATCCCTTAAATATAAATTTTTTTGACAATATTTTCTATAGCAATTTAATAAAAAAAACTTATAAATTTTTTAAAAACACACATCCTAAAAGCTAAATAATAATTACATTTGCCAACGATTAAATATTAATAATCGTAATGCTTAACAAAGTCAGTCTTTTAACCTTTTTAATTTCTCTTTCTTTTTCTTTAGTTGTTTTTTCTGGTGAAAACCAATCGTCAGAAGATAAGGGTTTCAATCCGACCCCTCACATTTTACATCATATAGCCGACTCTTATGAGTGGCACCTTTGGGGAAAGGTTTCCATACCACTACCAGTTATTTTATATACAGAAGGACATCTTGATGTTTTTATGTCCTCAAAGTTTCATCATGGTGAGTCAAAAGTTACGAAAGATGATAGGGTCTATAAGATTGATCATCATCATATAGTTGAAGAAAACAATAAGCAGGTAATGAACTTATCCATTACAAAGAATGTTGCCTCTATGATTCTTTCTGTTCTTCTACTGTTTTTTATTTTAATAAAAACATCACGAAGCTATACGCATAAAAAAGTAGCGCCAAAAGGATTGCAGGCCTTTTTGGAGCCACTGATATTATTTGTGAGAGACGACATTATAAAATCAAATATTGGTCCTAAACACGAAAAGTATACAATGTTTTTACTAACGGTTTTTTTCTTTATATTAATAAATAATTTATTGGGGCTTACCCCAGGAGCAGCTAATGTTACAGGAAATATTTCTGTAACTTTTGTTCTGTCACTTTTTACATTTATCATAATTACCATATCTGCAAACAAAGGATACTGGAAGCATCTTGTAAAGCCCCCAGGAACCCCTTTGCCGTTATTGCCAATTATGATTCCTATTGAAATATTTGGAGTTTTTACAAAGCCGTTTGCCCTTATGATTAGGTTGTTTGCAAATATTACAGCGGGACATATTATAATATTTAGCTTAATATCTTTAATTTTTGTTGCATCCAATAATGGTGCTAATGCGATAGCAGGATGGTCTGTAGCTCCTATATCAGTATTATTTGTGTTGTTTATATTTTTAATAGAGATATTGGTAGCTTTTTTACAAGCATATATTTTTACATTATTGTCAGCTGTTTTTATAGGATTGGCAGTAAAAGAAGAAAGTCATTAATTATTAACCAAATGTTTAACTAAAACCAAAATTAAAATGGAAGAAATCAAAGGAATTGCAGCAATTGGAGCTGGACTAGCAGCGATCGGGGCCGGAATCGGAATCGGAATGATTGGCGGTAAAGCTTTAGAAGCAATGGCTAGACAACCAGAGCATTCAGGAATGATTCAAACCAATATGTTTATTGCAGCCGCTCTTGTAGAAGGGGTTGCTCTATTTGGAGTTGTTGTTGCTCTTATGCAAGGATAAAACAACACAAGTTTAATAAATTACCTGTCACGGTTGGTGACAGGTAATTAACTAAAAAAATAAATTATGATATCATTCGATCCAGGATTAATTATTTGGACAACAATAATTTTTACTTTGTTATTAGTTGTATTAAAGAAATTTGCATGGAAGCCAATCCTACATGCTGTAGATGAAAGGAATCAGTTAATAAAAGAATCGTTACAGGAGGCAGAAAAAGCACGTACAGAGATGTCTGAGCTTACTGCAAATAATGAGAAAATTATGACCCAAGCTAGAGCTGATAGAGATGTGCTTTTAAAGGAGGCTCGAGACATGAAAAATGAAATTATTGCTCAGGCAAAAGAACAGGCAAATAATGAAGCAGAAAAACTTGTTAGCTCTGCAAGGGAGCAAATATCAAATGAGAAAATGAAAGCTTTAACAGAGCTTAAAAATCAAGTGGCAGATCTTTCTATAGAAATGGCAGAAAAAGTGTTAGCGGCTGAACTTAAGGATGCTGAAAAACAAAAAGAGCTGGTCAGTAAAGCTTTGAGAGATAATAATTAAAAAGAAATGAAACAATCAAGAGCTACAGCAAGATACGCTAAATCATTATTAGAAATATCAGAAGAAAAAGGCCTTGTTGATGACGCTTATAATGACATGCTTTTTGTTCGTTCTGTATGTGTGTTAAATAAGGATTTCAGTAATTTGTTAAAGACACCAATAGTTAAGACTGATTTAAAGATTAGTATAATAAATGAGATTTTTCATAATAAAGTTAATCCCCTAACATTATCGTTTCTTATTTTAATTACTAAAAAGAAAAGAGAGGGTCTGCTTTCAGCGATTACCTCTAGCTTTATTGCGTTGTACAAGAATAAAAAGAACATTAAGGAGGTAACAATTACAACTGCAGTTTCTTTAGACCAAGAGCTAAGACAAGAAGTTTTAAGATATGTAAAAGGGACAAGCAATTCAAATATTGAGCTAATTGAAAAGGTAGATCCACGCCTTGTTGGAGGCGCGGTTATAAGAATGGACGATAAGCAATTAGACACAAGCATATCTTCAAAATTAAAATCATTAAAACAAGAATTTAGTAAAAATTTATATATTCAAAATTATTAAAAACAATACAATATGACACAGGTAAAACCAGCTGAAGTTTCAGCAATATTAAGACAACAGCTTTCCGGATTTAAATCCGAAACCGAATTAGAAGAAGTAGGAACAGTACTGCAGGTTGGAGATGGGATAGCACGTATATATGGATTGACTAATGCACAATCTGGAGAGCTTATAGAGTTTGAAAGTGGCCTACAAGCAATAGTATTAAATTTAGAGGAGGATAATGTAGGGGCCGTATTATTAGGCCCATCTAAAGGAATAAAGGAGGGTGATATTGTTAAAAGAACCAATAAAATTGCTTCAGTTAATGTTGGGGAAGGAATGTTAGGTAGAGTTGTAGATGGAGTTGGAGTCCCTATCGATGGAAAAGGGCCTATTACAGGAGAAACTTTTGAAATGCCTGTTGAAAGGAAAGCCCCTGGGGTTATTTATAGACAACCGGTAAATGAACCTCTACAAACAGGATTAAAATCAGTAGATGCAATGATTCCAATTGGAAGAGGACAAAGAGAATTAGTAATTGGCGATAGACAAACAGGAAAAACAGCGGTAGTAATTGATACAATTATTAATCAAAAAGAATTTTATGACAAGGGAGAGCCTGTATTTTGTATATATGTTGCTGTTGGACAAAAAGCATCAACGGTTGCTGCATTAGCAAAAACCTTAAATGATGCGGGAGCTTTGGATTATACAGTGATTGTTTCTGCTAATGCTGCAGATCCTGCTCCATTACAGTTTTATGCCCCTTTAGTTGGAGCTGCAATTGGAGAGTATTTTAGGGACACAGGAAGGCCAGCATTAATTGTTTATGATGACCTTTCAAAACAAGCGGTTGCATACCGTGAGGTGTCCTTATTATTAAGGAGACCTCCAGGAAGAGAAGCTTATCCAGGAGATGTATTTTACTTGCATTCCAGATTGCTTGAAAGAGCAGCTAAAATAATCAATGACGATAAGATTGCAGCTCAAATGAATGATCTTCCAGACTCATTAAAAGACAAAGTAAAAGGAGGAGGATCATTAACAGCCCTTCCAATTATTGAAACTCAAGCTGGGGATGTTTCGGCTTATATACCAACTAACGTTATTTCTATTACTGATGGGCAGATATTTTTAGAGTCTAATTTATTTTTATCAGGAGTTAGACCAGCTATTAATGTTGGTATTTCTGTATCACGTGTTGGTGGGTCTGCGCAAATTAAGTCGATGAAGAAAATTTCAGGAACTTTAAAGCTTGATCAAGCTCAGTACAGAGAACTAGAAGCTTTTGCAAAGTTTGGCTCAGATTTAGACGCTGTAACAAAGGCAGTAATAGAAAAAGGAAAAAGAAATGTTGAGATTTTGAAGCAAGGACAGTATTCCCCATTACGAGTTGAAGAACAAGCAGCAATTATTTATTGTGGGACTAATGGGTTATTAATGGATGTTCCTGTAAATAGGATTAAAGAATTTGAGCAAGAATTTATTTCTTTTTTACATCAAAAATATCAAAACATTCTAGATGATTTAGCGGCAGGAAAATTAACAGATGATATAACAAACACCCTGCAGGATGTTGTAAAAGAATTAACCCCAAAATATTCTAAATAATTAGATAATGGCAAATCTAAAAGAAATAAGAAATAGAATTACATCTGTGGGTTCTACTATGCAGATAACTTCTGCAATGAAAATGGTTTCTGCAGCAAAATTAAAGCGCGCACAAGATGCTATATTGCAGATGCGCCCTTATGCAAATAAACTCACCGATCTTTTAGTAAACCTGTCTTCAAGTCTTGATTCTTCTGAGGGGGGTGATTTTTCATCAGAAAGGAAACAACAAAACATTTTATTTGTAGCAATTACATCAAACAGGGGTTTGTGTGGAGGGTTTAATGCAAATATTATTAAAAAAATACTTTCAATAATTGACTCTAATTATAGTAATAAAAACATTCAGATTATGTCAATAGGAAAGAAATCCTCTGAATATTTTAAGAATAATAATTTTAATGTTATTGGAACTCATGATGAGATATATTCAGATTTAACATATGAGAATGTTTCTGTTATTTCAGAATCAATTATGAATAACTATATTGAAGGCAAGACAGATAAAGTTATTCTGGTATATAATCAATTTAAAAATGCTGCGACACAAAATGTGATGGGAGAAAATTATCTGCCTGTTGAAGCGCCAGAAGAGCAAAAGGGGGCTATTGGAGATTATATTTTTGAGCCGCAAAAACAAAAAATAGTTAAGGAGTTAATACCTAAGTCATTAAAAACTCAACTATATAAAGCGATCTTAGACTCACATGCTTCTGAGCATGGAGCAAGAATGACAGCTATGCATAAGGCGACAGATAATGCATCAGAATTAAAGAAGGATCTAACTCTTTCATATAATAAAGCACGTCAAGCTGCTATTACAGCGGAAATATTAGAAATAGTTGGAGGAGCAGAAGCTCTTAAAGGGTAGTTTTATTATATAAATCATATTTTTTAATAAAGTAATGTAATCTACTATATTTGTATAAAATCAAATTAAATGGAGTACACTAATATTATAAAGCGTATTAATAATAAGATATGCTACCTCACTATTAATAGACCAAAATTTTTAAACGCTTTAAATAATAGTACTATTACCGAGTTATCGAGTGTTATAAAATCAATCAATAAAGATATAAGCGTTAGGTGTGTTATAATTACCGGATCAGAAAAAAAAGCATTTGTTGCTGGTGCAGATATTAAAGAGTTTTCTTCTTTTAATAAAAAACAAGGGAAATTACTATCAAAGAGTGGTCACGACAATTTGTTTAATTTGATAGAAAATCTAGACATTCCTTGCATTGCCGCAATTAATGGTTTTGCCTTAGGAGGGGGGCTGGAGCTAGCAATGGCTTCACATATTAGGATAGCATCAACAAATGCAAAACTAGGTTTTCCAGAAGTTACATTAGGGGTTATTCCTGGATATGGAGGAACACAAAGACTACCTCAATTAGTTGGAAAAGGAATAGCATTTGAAATGATAACAACAGGAAAAATGATAAGCGCAGAAGAAGCGTTAAACATTGGGCTTGTTAATAAGGTCTGTAATCAGGAAGATTTATTAGACACATGTGAAGAGATAGCAAATCGAATTATAGGTAATTCTCCAGTAGCAATAAGTAAGGCAATAAAATCAATTAACGCATGTTATAAAAGTGGTGTAGATGGTTTTAAGACTGAGATTGAGCTTTTTGGTAGTTGTTTTGAAACTGAAGATTTTGAGGAGGGAACAAAAGCTTTTATGGAAAAAAGAAAACCAAATTATAATTGAATCCACTAAAAAAATTAGCTAGTCAAACAGCAATATATGGGCTAAGCAGTGTTGTTGGGAGGCTACTTAACTATTTATTAGTACCACTATATACTAGATATTTTTTACCCGAAGAGTATGGTGTTGTTACAGAGCTTTATGCTTATGTAGCTTTTTTTGTTATAATATTAACCTATGGAATTGAGACAGCTTTTTTTAGGTTTTCTCAGAAAGAAAAAAACAACCGAGTAGTATATAGCACCTCACTAATATCATTATGTATTACTTCTGCTTTGTTTGTCTTTTTGATGTTTTTATTCAGTAAAGAGATATCTACGACAATTGGTTACCCTCAAAACATAGAATATATTAAGTGGTTTGCAATAATAATTGGTCTTGACGCCATTTCATCTATTTCATTTGCTAAGCTTCGAGCTTTAAATAAAGCGACAAGATTTGCCCTAATTAGATTAGTAAATATTTTTGTGAATATAGGATTAAATCTGTTTTTTATTATTTATTGTCCGTATGCTATAGAAAACAATTTACAGTCTTTAAATTTTGTGAATTCTGTTTATTCAGCTTCAGTGGGTGTAGGCTATATTTTTATAGCTAACCTTATTGCATCAATAGTAACAATTATAATGTTATTACCAGAGATGATTCATTCAGTATGGGTTTTTGATAAGAGGTTATGGAAAAAAATGATGGTTTACGCAGCACCACTTTTAATAGCTGGATTGGCAGGAATGACTAATGAAACCATTGATAGAATACTACTTAAATATCTTTTACCAGAAAACATAAACACAGCAATAGAAATAGGTTTATATGGTGCTTTTTATAAGCTTTCAGTTATAATGATTTTATTTATACAAACTTTTCGATTTGCGGCCGAGCCCTTTTTCTTTGCGCAAGAAAGAGAAGCAAATTCAAGAAAAATATATGCTGATATCATGAAGTATTTTGTAATTGTCACATCATTGATTTTTTTATTAGTCACAACTTTTTATAATTTTTTTATAAATTTTTTAGGGTCAAATTATCATGATGAAAGAGGGTTTCTGGTGGTGTCAATATTGTTGTTGGCAAACTTTTTTTTAGGGATTTATTACAATTTATCAATTTGGTATAAATTAACAGAAAAAACAATCTATGGAGCATATTTAGCTGTCTTTGGAGCAATAATAACTATTGTATTGAATTTCTTATTAATACCGTCTATTGGTTTTCTTGGATCTGCAATAGCAACTTTAGCGTGTTATTTTTTAATGGTTGTTGCTTCTTATGCTCTAGCTAACAAGCATTTTCCAGTTCCCTATAATTTCCGGAGAATTTCTCTTTATTTTTTCTTGATGATAGGCGTTTATTTTATTCTATATTATACTAATTTTACTGCGATTATTAATCTGTTATTTGTTTTAACATATCTATTGTGTATATATGTTTTAGAGAGACCGAAAATCAAAAATAATAAAACCCCAAAGTTGTTTTAAATGTAAAAACCAGATTAGGGGTTACTAAACAAAATATAAAAAGATGAATATTATTATACCAATGGCAGGAAGAGGATCCAGACTAAGACCGCATACACTTACCACGCCAAAACCTCTTATTTCTTTTGTGGGAAAATCCATTGTACAAAGACTTGTTGAGGATATTGTTGCTGTGTGCGATGAGAAAATAGACGAGATAGCTTTTATTATAGGAGATTTTGGAGATGAGGTTGTTGTAGATCTAAAAAGAATTGCATCTAATTTAGGTGCTAAAGGAATCGTGGTTTATCAAGAAGAGCCCCTTGGAACTGCACATGCAATTTTATGTGCGAAAGAATCTTTAAAGGGAAATGTGGTTGTGGCTTTTGCAGACACGCTTTTTAGGGCGGATTTTAAATTGAATAAAAATAACGATGGTATTATATGGGTTAGTAAAATAGAGGACCCTTCTGCTTTTGGAGTAGTTAAAATTAACAAAGAAAACATCATAAGTGATTTTGTTGAGAAGCCTCAAGAATACATATCAGATTTGGCTATTATAGGAATTTATTATTTTAATGATGGAGAAAATTTAAAATCAGAATTACAGTATTTAATTGATAATAATATTAAAGACAAAGGAGAATATCAATTAACAAACGCACTTGAAAACATGAAAAATAAGGGGAGTCAATTTTCAATTGGTCAGGTAGATGAATGGTTAGACTGTGGAAATAAAGAGGCTACTATTTATACAAGTAAGAGAGTCTTAGAACACAATAAGCAATTAGATTTAATCGATAAAGAAGCAAGCATCAAGAACTCAGAAATTATTTCTCCTTGTTATATTGGTCCTGGGACAAAGATTGAAAACTCTAAAATAGGGCCACATGTTTCAATCGGTGCAAACACCAACATAAAAGGCAGTCATATATCAAGTTCAATTATTCAAAATGAATCAACAATAGTTAATTCAAAATTAAATCATTCAATGATTGGAAATAAGGTGTTTTTTAATGGAAACAATATTAATCAAGAAATAAGTCTTGGAGATTTTTGTGAAATTAAATAGATGTTGATCAGGCTGCTAATATTATTGTTTATTATGTTTCATTCTGTATGCTTTGGACAGTGGAAAAACTATTATCCAGAGAAAAAAACAGAAAAAAAACCTGCTTTAGCAAATGAAAAAAAAGAAACAAATAATCTTCACTACAATAATTTATTTTTTAGCGCAATAAAACAAAAGTCACTGGAAAACAATGAGGAATCATTAGTTCTTTTTGAAAAGTGTATTAAAAAGAACCCTAACTTTATAGAGGCTTATTATCAAGCGTCTCTTGTATGTAAAAAACTAAATAATATTTTACAGGCTAGAGAATATTCTGCAAAAGCTGTTGATTTTGACAGAAAAAACATATGGTACTTACGTAATTATGCAGAGGTGTTATTTCTGAACCAAGAATTTAATGAATCTGCAAAAGCATATGTTGATATAATAGAACTTGAGCCAAATAACGAACATAATTACTATAAGCTTGCTGATACATATATTTATAGTCAAAAATATCTTAAGGCAATTAGCGCCTACAATGATTTAGAAAAGAAAAAAGGAATTGACAAGATGATATCAATGCAAAAGCATAAGCTGTATCTACAGCTTAGTGATATCAAGAATGCCACAAAAACATTAGAAGATTTATCAAAAACATATCCTAATGACATAGAGGTTTTGCATATTTTGGCCGAAGCATATGTTTTGAGTAATAAAAAAGAAGAGGCATTTTTGGTATTTCAGAAAATATCGAATAATGACCCGAGTAATGGTCAGATACACCTCACATTAGCAAATTTTTATAGAGATAACGGGGATTTAGATAATTCGTATAAAGAATTAAAGAAAGCATTTGAAAGCGAAAAGATCCCTCCCGAAACTAAGCTTGCTATTTTATCTTCCTATACTAGTATTATTTCTGCTAATGACACCATTAAGAAACAAGCATTTGAATTAGCTAATATTTTACTTGCTAATAATATAGATAATGCGTCAACGAATGCAATTTATGGTGACTTTCATTATGCATTAGGTGATAAGAAGAAGTCTAAATATTTTTATAGAGAATCTATAAAAACTAAAAAGAGCATACAGGCCGTATGGACTCAGTTGTTGTTTTTAGAGATTGAAGACTCAAATTATGATTCATTACAGAACTTAAGTAAGGAAGCGCTTTTATATTATCCAACAGAAGCGCTTTATTATTATTTTTATGGTATATCTAGCTCATTTTTTAAGGATTATAAAAATGCTTTAGAATCTTTGGAAACAGGAATTGAGTTTGTTTTTGATAACGAAGCTCTATACTCAGAGTTTCAATCTTCGTTAGCAGATACTTATCATGCAGTTGGGATGCATACTAAATCTGATTCTTTATATGATTTGGTTTTAATGAATAATCCCGACAATATTATCGTTCTTAATAATTACAGCTATTACCTGTCTTTGCGAAAAGTAACATTGGGAAAGGCAAAATCTATGTCTAAAAGATGTAATGATTTGGAGCCAAAAAACGGAACATATCAAGATACGTATGCATGGATTTTATATTGTTTGGGTGAATATGAAGATGCAAAAAAATGGATTGAAAAAGCTTTGTTAAACGGGAGTGATAAAAGCCCAGTTGTTGTTGAGCATTATGGAGACATATTATTTAGGCTTAACCTAAAAGACGAGGCTTTATTACAATGGAAGAAGGTTAAGTCTCTGGGTGAGGGGTCTAATTTTTTAGATAAAAAAATTAAACATGAAGATCTGTTTGAATAAAATAATTTTGTTAAGTCTTTTAATTATTACTTCGTGTAATATAAAGAGAGATGGTATACCTCCTTTAGAATTGAGTAAGCTCAATCTTGATGAATTAATTTCTAAGATAAATAATGAAGAGCTTAATTCTAAATGGATTTCTGTTAAAGGAAAGGTAAAAATTAATTCAGGTGGAGAAAAAGTTTCTTTTGGGATTAACCTAAAAATACATAAAGATAGCCTTATATGGGGTTCTGTTACAGCCCCTATTATTGGTGAAATCAATAGGCTAATGATTACACAAGATTCGGTTTATTATATAAACCGAGCAAATTCAACATGGATGATTCAGCCGATTGATTATCTTCAAGAAAAACTAAATGCTAAATTTTCATACTCTGTTATTCAGAATATCATAACACTATCAACTAGTTTGCCAAACAAAAATTACTTAAGCCAAAAACGGGGTGAAAAATACTTAATAAGAAGCAGCACTGACTCTAATCAATATATTATAAATATACGTGAGGAGTATTTAGAGGGGGTTGATTTAGAATTTAAAGACAACACTATAAAGGTTAGATACGTAGGAGTACAAAAACTAAACAACAAGACCTACCCAAAGAATTTAATTATTGAGACTGATAAAAGTGGTCTTAGTTTGGATATAGCCTACAGTAAAATTAACACTTCAGAGGCTGATAAGATTTCTTTCAAAATCCCCAAATCATATAATGAAATCGAATAGTCTTTTTTTATTTTTATTCTTTATAAGTATTAGTGTTTTTTCTCAAAATAAAGAAGCCCTAAAAAAGCAGAAGCAACATTTAGAGCAAGAAATAAACTACACGTCGTCGTTATTAGAAAAAACAAAGGAAAATAAGAAGTCATCACTTGTATACATAGACTACTTGGATAAAAAAATCAATAGCCAAGAAAGACTTCTTCAAATCCTTAATATAGAGTCAAGTTTATTAGAAAAGCAAATCGCAAGAATTAAGAATAAGATTAAAGTAGGCGAAGAGTTAATTAAGAAGAGGGAGCATGAGGCTGTAGCTTTAAAAAAGGAATATGGGGAGATGATTTATGCATTACAAAAAAACAAAAGTAATAGGAATGACCTGATGTTTATAATTTCATCCGAAACATTTAATCAAGCGTATAAGCGTGTTTTATATCTCAGGCAGTACTCTCGTTCTAGAAAAGCTCAGGCACTCCAGATTCGTAAAACACAGGACAGTTTATCTGTGAATAAAGGAAGATTATTACATGAGCAAGAGTTAATTAAAAACAAAAAGAATGAAAATATTTTATTGATTTCAACAAAGCGAGAAAAGCTTACTACAATAGTAGACTCTAAACAAGAAAAGAAAAAAGCGGTATCTAAATTACAGAAATCCGAGAAAATTTTTAGAGAAAAAATAAAGAAACAACAAAAAGAAGCTAGTCTACTTGAGAAAAAGATTAAGCAGATTATCGAAGAGGAGATACGTCGCGCTAGAGAAAAATTGCAAAAAGACAAAAATTCAAATAATATTTCATTAACACCTGAGGCAAAAATCTTGTCTGATAAGTTTAGTGTAAATAAAGGCACTTTACCATGGCCGCTTGAACAAGGATTGGTTGTGAAATTATATGGAAAACAAAAGCATCCTGTTTTTGGAAATATAGAAACATTTAATAATGGTATTAATATTGCAACAAATAATAATGCGATTATTCGATCTGTTTTTGATGGTAAGATTTCAAGAATATTTTTTATTAAAGGAGAGGGAAAAGCGGTACTGATTAACCATGGAGAGTATTTTACGGTTTATTCTGGTTTAGAAAATGTGAATGTTAAGCTTGGAGACGAGATATTGGCTAAGGAAAAAATAGGTACAATTTTAACAGATGAAAGTGAAGAAAGAACAGAGTTGCATTTTGAAATTTGGAAAGGATATGAAAAACAAGACCCATCTATTTGGCTTTTTGAAGCAGATTAAAACAAAATCCCTACTTTTGTTTAAATATAAAATGATGACGTTATGAAAACACTCTTATTATTTACTATGGGAGGCACAGAATGGCTTCTTATAGCATTAGTTGTTTTATTGCTTTTTGGAGGAAAAAAAATCCCTGAACTTATGAAAGGCTTAGGAAAAGGGATCAATGAGTTTAAAAAAGGAAAAAACGAATCTGAAAACGAATCTGAAGAAAATTAACTTAAAAAGTTGGATACATTTCGTTCATTTAAAGATTTAAAAGATAAATTATTTTCTTCCGAATTAACCTGTGTTGATATTGTTGAATCATATATTCAGAATATTAAGGACAACGATAGTTGCAATGCATTTGTCGAAACCTTTGATAAAAGCGCCTTGCATCAGGCCAAGATAGTTGACCAGGAAATTTCAGAAAAGAAATACCGAAAATTATCAGGCATGATTATTGCTATTAAAGATAATATCTGTTACAAGAATCATAAGGTTTCAGCATCATCACTAATTCTAAAAGACTTTACATCTTTATATAGCTCAACAGCTGTTGATAGACTAATTAAAGAGGGGGCAATTATTATTGGTAGATTAAATTGCGATGAGTTTGCAATGGGAAGCTCTAATGAAAATTCAGTATATGGGGCAGTTAAAAATCCATTCGACAAATCTCGTGTTGCTGGAGGTTCTTCAGGGGGATCTGCAGCAGCAGTTGCTCAAGGATTATGTATTGCTGCCCTAGGGAGTGATACAGGAGGATCTATTAGGCAGCCTGCCGCATTTTGTGGGGTTGTCGGTTTTAAGCCAACGTACTCCAGAGTTTCTAGACATGGCTTAATTGCATATGCCTCTTCTTTTGATCAGATAGGTCCAATTGCTAATAATATTGATGATGTAGCAATAATTCTTGAGGTTATTTCAGGGGTTGATAAGCAAGATTCAACCTCTTCTTCAAGACCTGTTCCGGATTATCTAAATTATAGAGAAAAGAAAAAGAACAGTAGGATTGCATATATTTCAGAATGTATTGAGCATCATGGAATAGACAATGAAATTAAAAACAGTTTTTTAGCTGAGATGGATAAATTTAAGAAAAAGGGGCATACAGTGGATCCAGTTTCATTTCCATATTTAGAACACCTTGTCCCAGCCTACCATGTTCTATCTACCGCTGAGGCATCCTCAAACTTATCTAGATTTGACGGTGTTAATTTTGGATATAGAAGTGCAAAACAGACAGATTTAAATCAATCATATATTTCGAGCAGAACCGAGGGTTTTGGTGATGAGGTTAAAAGAAGAATTATGCTTGGCACATTTGTTTTGAGTGCTGGATACCATGAAGCCTATTTTACTAAAGCACAGAAGATTCGAAGACTTATTAAAAGCAAGGTAAATGAGATGTTTGATTCATATGATTTTATCTGTACCCCCACAACTCCTCATACCGCATTTAAATTAGGAGATAACAAAACAGATCCTACACAAATGTACCTAGAAGACATTTTTACTGTTTTGGCAAATTTATCAGGAAATCCAGCAATATCAATACCAGTTAAAAACCACTCTAGTAAGCTACCATTTGGTTTTCAAATAATGGCAAGAAACTTTGATGAGGAGGGGTTATTGTCATTTTCAAAAAACAACAATTTTAAGATTTAAAAATATATTGTCAACAAATCAATATTTGGTTGTTTCTTAAAATCAATAAATATTATAAATTGCACTAATGAAAAATTATTTTAAAGTTATCGTAGCTTTTTTTATTCTGTTATTTCTTATACTTAATTTTTTTAATTACGAGACACCTTTTTTTAGCGACAATAGTATTATTGAGCCTCAAGAGCCTAGCTTTCAATACGGTATTTTGGTAGATTCATTTAATATAAAAAAAGAGATCGTAAAAGAAGGAGAGACCTTAGGCTCTATATTAGGGGTTAATAATATGTATTATGCTCTTCCAGATATTTTAGCAAAATCAGAAGAGGTGTTTGATTTTGAGCGGGGCCTAGCCCATAACAAAGAATACACGGTTATTTATACTAAGGATTCTGTTCCTAAAACAAAATATTTTATTTATCAAGCGGATGTAGTTAATTATATTGTTGTTGATCTCACAAAAGGAGTTGATGTTTACAAAGGTAAAAAAGAAGTTATCACAAAATTAGCTCTTACTGAGGGTAAAATAAATTCATCATTAGCATTAACAATAGATGAATTAAATGTAAGTGCTCGAATATCAAATGAGTTGTCAGAAATTTATGCTTGGACAATTGATTTTTTTAAGATTCAAAAAGGAGATGCTTTTAAAGTATATTATGAAAATAATTATATCGACGGCCAATACATTGGGATTGGCAAAGTTTTAGCTGCAGAATTTACCCATAAAAATCAAAATTTCTACGCCTTTCTTTATAAAGATAATGAGAATTATGGAGAATATTTTGATGAAAAAGGAAGAACATTACGCAAGGCATTTTTAAAAGCACCATTAGATTATTATAGGATAAGCTCTAGATTTAGTAGAAACAGAAAACACCCCGTAACAGGACAATGGAAAGGTCATTTTGGAACAGACTATGCGGCCCCCAAAGGCACTCCTATTATGACTACTGCTAATGGGACAATTGTAAAGGCTAGTTACACTAGAAACAACGGTTATTATGTAAAGGTTAGACATAACGGAACCTATACCACGCAATATTTACATATGTCTAAAATTAAGAAAGGAATTAGAAAAGGGGTTTATGTTAAACAAGGAGAGGTTATTGGATATGTTGGCAGCACTGGACTCGCTACGGGCCCTCATGTTTGTTATAGATTCTGGAAGAACAACAAACAAGTTGATCCATATAAACAAAAACTCCCTCCAGGAGAGCCGATAAGCAATGATAATAAACAAGAATTCTTAATTGTAAAAGATAGTTTAATGAGAATTATAAATAGAAACATATAATTCTAACAATGAAGAATATAATTTTATTTAAATTATATCTCATAGTTTTTTTTAGTTTTACTAATTCTTTTGGACAATCATATTTTATTGAGAATAAAGGTCAATTTCCTTCAAATGTGATTGCAAAGAAAAAAATACCAGGAGGAGCACTTTTTGTTGAACAGGGGAAGTTTTTGTTTTCATTTTATGACCAGATACAACTCAAAAATTATCACAATAGAAGCTTGTTAAGTGATAATATTAAGTTTCATGCCTATTCTCTTTCATTTAAAAATAGAGCAGAAAAGATACCAAGTTTTTTTCTGGAGAAAAAAGAGTATATAGAAAACTATTACGTTGGGTTAAAAGAGAATTGGGTCTCACATGCCAGCGCTTATGAGCAGATTCTTCAGAAAAATATTTATGAAGGAATAGATTTAAAAATATATTCTATAGATGGGGCCTTAAAGTATGATTTATATTTATCTAAAGAGGCGGATTTTAGAAAGATTAAGATTAAGTACAATGGTCATGATAAGATTGAGTTAAGAAAGGGAAACTTAATAATCTCAACATCGGTTAATAATATTACTGAGCTTAAACCATTTGCATATCAGATAATAGATGGTAAAAAAAATGAAGTAGCATGTGATTTTATTCTTAAAAACAATACAGTTAGTTTTAATTTTCCTCATGGCTTTAACCCTGAATATAATTTGGTTATTGATCCTAGTCTAGTTTTTTCTACTTATTCTGGTTCAATCTCTGACAATTTTGGATATACAGCAACATATGATGATTTAGGCTATCTATACTCTGGAAGCACAGCATTTGGTGTAGATTACCCAGTTACTGTTGGCGCATTTCAAGAATATTTTAGCGGTGGAATTACCGATATAGCAATCACTAAGTACGATACAAATGGAACAAGTCGTATTTTTTCTACCTATTTAGGTGGGAGTAAAGATGAGCTTCCTCACAGTATGGTAGTTAATTCTAATAATGAATTATTTGTTTTAGGCACAACAGGCTCATCAGACTTTCCTGTTACCGCATCTGCATTTGAAGATTTTTTTCTTGGTGGGTCAAGTTTTTTTCCAGCAGGACTAGGTGTGAGTTTCCCTAATGGTTCAGATATTTTTGTTTCTAGACTAAGTAATAACGGAGGATCATTACTTTCATCTACATTTTTAGGGGGAAGCGAAAACGACGGTTTAAATACAGCACCAAGATTAAAGTTTAATTATGCGGATGAAATACGTGGAGAGATTGATATTGATAATAACAATAATGTATATATTGTAAGCTCAACTTACTCTTCAGATTTTCCAGTTACACCAAGCACCTTCCAGCCTATATTAGCTGGAGAGCAGGATGGATGCATCATCAAGATGGATAATCAGCTTTCTACAATTATATGGGCATCTTTTTTAGGAGGAGAAGAAGATGATGCAGCATATTCCTTGGCTTTGGATAAGGAGAATATTATCTATGTAACAGGAGGAACAGTTTCTAAAGATTTTCCTACTACCCCCTTTTCTTATAACAATACATATAATGATTCAGCATATTCAGACGCTTTTGTTTCTAAGATAGATAATCGCGGTAGTTCAATAATACATTCTACATTTTATGGTTCAGACCAGTATGACCAATCTTATTTTATTGAATTAAACAAAAGAGGTGATATATATATATACGGACAAACAAATGCTGATTCTAATCTATTAGTGTTTAATGCTAATTATTTCACTTCTAATGGAGGTCAATTTATTTCTGTTTTTGATAATGATTTAAGTAGTGTTATTCGCTCTACAGTTTTGGGAACCGGAAAAGGATCTCCAGATATTTCTCCTACGGCCTTTCTTGTTGATAAGTGTAATAATATTTATATTTCTGGTTGGGGATCAAACTTGGGAGGTGCTTTATCTACTCTAAATCTACCAGTCACCAGCTCTGCATTTCAATCTACTACTGATGGTAACGATTTTTATTTAGCTGTTATAAATGAATTTTTAGATAGTTTAGAGTATGCAACATATTTTGGTGGCAGTCAAAGCAATGAGCATGTTGATGGAGGAACAAGTAGGTTTGATAAAAATGGTATTGTTTATCAATCAGTTTGTGCAGGCTGTGGGAATAATAATGATTTCCCTACATATCCCAACCCCGGAGCAGTATCTAATACTAATAATAGTAGTAATTGCAATAATGCAGTTTTTAAATTTGATTTTGACAGACCATTACTAGCTGCAGATTTCTTAACCCCAATTCTAAACTGTACTACATCGGTTAATTTTAACAATACCACTCCGACTAATCAATTATCAAGTGTTTCATTTTTATGGGATTTTGGTGATGGAAACTTTTCAAATCAAATAAATCCTAGTCACCAATACTTAACCCCAGGTATTTATAATGTTTCTCTTGTGGCAACATCACTACAAGCATGTAATACTACTGATACAATTATAAAAACAATCTATATTTTATCAGGAAATAGAGACACATTGGATGTGGTGGTGAAATGTGACTATTCTATTTCTCAAATCGGAATCCCAGCCTTAAATGATTCTACAATTAATTTTACTTGGATTCCAGCAGATTTTTTAAACAACACAAATATTCCCAACCCATATACAGCTGTTGATACCAATTTTATATATGAGTTAATTATCTCAAATAATCAGTGTAATGACACCCTTGTCCAGGAGATTATTGTTAATGATTTATATGTTCAGGCGCCGAATGACACATCGTATTGTTCATCAGCTATTTTATTATCAGCAGATGCTGGAGTTAGCACAACTCAAATTCACTGGGCAAGTAGTAGTTTTTTTGCAGACACAATCTCTGATCAACTTGATTTTTATACATCAATCCCAAAAATTTATTTTGTGAAGGTTTCCGACAGCCTATGCTATGCTATTGATAGTGTTGAAGTTCTTTCAGATATGATTGATATAGATTTAGTTTCTGACACATTAATCTGTGATGGAGATACGGTTTATGTATCGGTGGTTAATAATACATCTGTAAATCCAATCGTTAGCTATTCCTGGCAACCAGATAATATTTATTACAATATAGACTCATCAGAAATTAAACACACCCCGACTTCGTCATTATGGTATACTGTAGAGACTGTAAATAATATGGGGTGTTTTATTAAAGATTCTGTTTATGTGAAAGTTTCTCTTAAGCCTGTTCTTGATTCATTGTGGGCCGAGAGTAATACTGTTTATAGTGGTTCTAGTGTTACACTGCATGCAAATACAGA
>JAAZYM010000031.1 GCA_014239655.1 Flavobacteriales bacterium
CCAGCTCCAAATGGAGAAAACCATTTCCTATTTTGTCTACCTCTTCCTTGCTTTTGAAATTCTGCAATACTAATTTTAAGCTCATTGCTCTTAATCTCTCTTGGATTAAATTCTTCGGTAGTGGTATTAACAAAATCTTTAATGGATAAGTCAATATCATAATCACTATTCAATAGTTCCAAGTGTTTATATATGATTGTTTTATCTAGTATTTTTAGATTATTCTCCAATGAATATAAACCATTATTATGAGTTATCGTTAATCCATAGTTTTCTGCTAAATCTAAAGCTAAAGTTAGCTCATCATGGTTGGTTATTAGATGTTCTAGGCTGTTATCAGTCAGAGATAAAGATCTTATGATTAAAGATAATTTATCATCATTACTCATTCTTAAATGAAATCCGATGTTCTGTTTTATCAACAATTGCAGATATATTTACTTTATGAGTGTATAAAATAATTAGAAATAAAGTGAAGGTGAATGATAAGAAAATATAATCAATAAAATCTCTATTAAAGAAAATTGATGCTACTGATAAAGCTAAGAAAGCAGTAATTGTAGAAAAGCTTACATACCTAGTAATTGCCAACACTATTAAAAAAATAATTAATGATGGAATAACTAGCATAGGCTCTATATAAATCATAGAACCCAGTCCTGTGGCTGCACCTTTCCCTCCTTTGAAGCTAAACCAGACAGGGTAACAATGCCCTAGAACACAACTTATAGCTGAAAAGTATAAATAGATTTCATGGCTAAATATTAAGCTGGAAGTCATTCCCTCTAAAATTCTCATTGTTAAGAATGCAGCCAGAAATGCTTTAAAAGCATCAAAAAAGAAAACTAATAAGCCATATTGAAGGCCAAAAATTCTAATTGCATTAGTGGCCCCTGCATTACCACTGCCTTTTTTTCTAATATCAAGATCTTTAATCTTACTCATTACTAAACTGGCATTAAGACTACCTAATGTATAACTGATAAGAATAATGATCGCTAAAAAATACATTATTTTAATTTACTCCATTTTCATTACTGCTAGTTGTACTTTCTGATTTTGCACATATAAATAATGCTGCAATAACTATGCAGATACCACTTATTTCAATTAATGAAATACCTCTATTAAAAAGTAATACATCCCAAATAAATGACAATATGGGTTGAGCTATTAAAATAACACCTACTGAAACAGCTGATATAGTTTGCATACCCTTTAGTATAAATATCCATCCAAAAACATGGCAAATTACACCATAGCAAAGAATCCATAATAAGTCTGAGCTGCTTTTAATAGTAAAAGAGTTATTCTCAATAAGGACAGTAACTGCTAAAAGAATTGATGCAAAGAGTGAAACTATCAATAGAGTATGTACTGGATTTGTTAATTGTTTATTATGAAAGGAGGCTTTCTTCAGAGTTACAGTATATCCACTATATGCAAGAGCAGTCAAAACACCAAAAAGTATACCTAACTTATATTGAGAGCCAGCCAGTTGCCAGTTATCACTTAAACATAAAAATAATCCACTAACCCCAATTACCACTGCTACTAATTGCTGTTTCCTTATAACATCCTTAAAAATAAAATAAGAAAGAAAAGGAATAATTAGTACCTGCAGACTAGCTAGTAGTGTTGATAAACCAGGTCCAATATAAATTATAGACCTGTGCCAAAACCACAAATCTAATACAAATATAATTGCTGCAATATAAAGATATTTTGATATTTTTGTCCTGAATGGAGATTCTTTTTCTTTAA
>JAAZYM010000037.1 GCA_014239655.1 Flavobacteriales bacterium
TACTTCTATTAAACTACAAACATCACGCCTCACTCGCCTTAGAAGAAATTTTGCGGAATCGTCAGATAAATCAAAACCTCTAATCTTTGCATGCAATTGAATTGCTTTAACTACATCTTTATCTTTTAAGACATTAAGACGCAGCACTAGTGCTGTTGAATACCTTGATAATAAATCTTGAATTAAAAAATTACCGCCATGGGGGGAATCTTTGGATGAGGCAATAAATACAGTTTTTGTATTTTGAATTCTCTCATATAAATCTAGTAACTTTTCTTCCCATATTTTAGACCCTAATACTAAATCAATGTCGTCAATACATATCAAATCCATTTGATCCAAATCATCTAATATCTCTGGGCTAAACTGTTTTAACTCCCTCATAGGAAGATACATAAGTTTACTTTGATGGTGATTAATTTGGTTTACCTTTGCTTGCAAAAGATGTGTTTTTCCTGTTCCCTTCTCACCCGCAATCCACAGGAACTTCTGCTCATTGGTTTGTAGTAATTTGTAGATATGATCATTAGTCCCTGCAAAAAAGGATTCAAAGATCATATAGTCTGAAATATTTACTGGTAATGGGATCTGCTGCACTTAGACACCATTAAGGTTGATTCTTTTTTTAGCTTCAAAGCTCCATCTGATCCAATAATCCAACCCGCTTAGAATTGAAGTTACAAATACCGTTGAGCCAAATATTACTGTAGGGATAAAAAGTATCTCGAATATTTCTCCTCCAATAACCAGTAAAACAAAGATAATTTGTATAAATGTATTAACTTTACTAATTTGAGATGGGACTAATTTTGGTTTGCCTATGAAATAACGATATAAAGAGAGCCCAAATATAATCATTGCATCTCTCATTATCACACTAACGGTAAGCCAATAAGGAATAAGGTTCATTTTGTAAAGCGTTATAAAGAGAGAAACAAGTAATAATTTATCTGCTGTTGGATCCAACATAGCACCCAGCTCAGATCTCCAATTATTTCTTTTTGCTAAAAAACCATCTAAAAAATCAGACAATCCTGCAATTGCTATAAGTAATAAAGATAAAAGGTAATCCTGATTCCAAAGTAAAAATACTATTGGAATAATAAGCATAATACGAACTATACAAATAAAATTAGGAATAAAAGAAAGAGTCAACTAGTTCTCCATATTAAAGTATACAAAAGGTAAAAGAATAAATAATTTCTTGATGTTAATATACAACTTGAAGAAATTATATCCTAAAAAATAGAAATCAATTTAATTGAATTTTGACAAAAGAAATTAAAAATAAAAATCTTACATATGCTGATTCTGGAGTTGATATAGATTCTGCAAATAATCTTATTGCAAGAATAAAACCGTCCATCAAAAAAACTCTTAATTCAAATGTTCTATCTAATATTGGAGGGTTTGGAGCTTTATTTGAATTAAACACTTCTCATTACAAGAGACCCATACTTGTCTCTGGTACAGATGGTGTTGGTACAAAAGTAATGCTAGCTAAAGAGTTTGATAAACTTGA
>JAAZYM010000055.1 GCA_014239655.1 Flavobacteriales bacterium
AAAAAACTCCCATAGTAAAACACTAGTTTTAAGATCATTATCTAAACTATAATCCCACCAATGACCACCTCTTAGCATTTTATAATGTACAATGCTAGGTCCATTTATATCTGATTCATATGTGTATTTTTCAAAATCTACAGGCCCCATATAGTTAGCCCATGAAGTACTTACCATACTATTGAAAATAAAAGAATCATTAGAATTATTATTTGATTTCCAAAAATCTACAACCTCTTCAACAGTTTTAAAACCTTGTGGGTCAAAACCATTGTATGCTACAACAGGATCAGATGTTCCATGAATTTTTAAAAGTGGAGTTGGTGAAGATGGGTTACAGGTATTATATGTATCCGTGAGCATTGTTCCTGCTACATCACCAATTGCTGCAAAAACATTATCTGTATTACATGCCAAAAAATGAGAAAACATACCTCCGTTTGAATAGCCTATTGCATAAACTTTATTTAAATCAAGAATATTATTTAGATTTATTTCTTCTAACATAGCATTAAAGAATCCTATGTCATCTACATTACTTTTATTAATAAATGATGGAGAACTACCATTTGTTGGTGCTGCATTCCAATGAGTAGATCCTCCAGGCAATAATGCTCCTTGGGGATATACTAAAACAACTCCATTCTCATTTGCTACATTTACTAAATCTGACATATTATAAAACTGGTCAGCTTGACCTGAGTAGCCATGAAAATTAAAAATTACAGGAAGATTAGTTCTTGATTGAATATTTGGAGGTATATAAAGTAAATATTCTCTATTTAAACCACCATGTTGAAGATTGTAGCTTGAGAGTCCTTCGAAGTATTCAAAATTACCAGACCCTTCTTTGGATAAATTTTCATCAAGATCAGAATCTGATTTTGTACAACCAAAAATTAAAATAATAATTAATGTAAATGATACTCTCATATTAAATCACTAAAACTTAAGATGTCTTACAGTTTCTGCATTATCCATTAATTTTCTTAATGAATCTATACCAATCTCAATATGTTTTTGATCAAATTGTTTTGAATTAATTTCATCTTTTTCAAGAGTTTTTACGCCTTCAGGAGTCATTGGCGAATCTGAAACCAATAATAATGCTCCTACTGGAATTTTATTATGAAAACCTACTGTAAATAGTGTAGCCGTTTCCATATCAATTGCATAAGCCCTGGTTTTCGTTATATAGTCTTTAAATCCTTTATCATATTCCCACACTCTTCTATTGGTTGTATAAACAGTTCCTGTCCAGTAATCAGTTTTAAATTCTCTGATAGTTGTAGATATAGCTTTCTGAAGAGAAAATGAAGGCATAGCAGGAACTTCAGGAGGAAAATAATCATTTGATGTTCCATCTCCCCTAATAGCTCCAATTGGAAGAACAAAATCACCAATATTAATCCTGTTTTTTAATCCGCCACATTTGCCAAGGAATAGAACAGCCTTTGGAGTTATTGCTGATAAAAGATCCATAATAGTAGCTGCATTAGGGCTACCCATTCCAAAATTTATTATTGTAATATTTTCAGATGTCGCTGATGTCATATTTTTATCTTCTCCATTAATCTCACAGCCAGAATTTTCAGCAAAGATCTTTACATACTTATCAAAGTTTGTCAAAAGAATATACTCTCCAAAACTATCAAGTTCCAATCCAGTATACCTTACAAGCCAATTATCTACTATCTCTGATTTAGTTTTCATATCTTTTTTTTAGAGTTTTACAAAGTTACTGATTTTATAATTCTATGTTAATTATATACTTCTAAAGAGTTTTTCATATCTAATTTTTATGTTTGCAAATTAAAATGGAAGTATCTAGAGAAGAAGAATTTTGGAATGCCCTAACCCACTTTATTGGACTTTTAGGATCAATTATTGGTATCACCTATTTAATATATACAAATAATAACTTACCAATACTAAATCTTTCAGGTGTTCTTTTTTTTGGATTCGGACTTACATCTGTTTATTTATCTTCAACTTTATATCACTATGTATCAGAGCCAATTCTTAAAGAGAAACTAAGGATATTTGATCATATAAGCATATATTACTTAATAGCAGGTTCTTATGCTCCTATTTGTTTAATAACACTTCTTGACAAATCAGGTCTTTATATCTTTATAGCAGTTTGTATTATAGCTCTTTTTGGCACAATATTTAAGCTTTTTTATACCGGTAAATTTGAAAAACTATCCCTAGGATTATATTTACTAATGGGGTGGTTAATAATAGTAGATATTAAAACTTTATTTGAAAATTTAGAGTTTAATGCAATTATATTATTAGCCTTGAGTGGTCTTAGCTATACTCTTGGAACTATTTTTTATTCAATGGAACAAAAATATGCTCATACAATATGGCATCTATTTGTAATTGCTGGTAGTACATTCCACTTCTTTTTGGTTCTTTTCTATATTATATAGATCCTCAATTAAGAGGGCCTATTTAAATATCTATTTAACAAGAAGTTTATATTCTCCCGCTACTTCAATCCCTGCTGAATACCCTATATCTTCAAGAATAATTTTTTTACTTTTCTTATTGAATAATTTTACATTAATCCTAGCATTCATACTCTCATCTATTCTACCATTCATAAAACCACTTATAGGAGCTGCAAGTGTTGTAGCCTTCTCTCTATGTGCATTAATATTGAGTTTATATGAGTTATTTTCCATCTCAATTATTACGTTTTTTTTACTAATCTCACAAGAATTAACTTTTGTTCCGTTATAAGTTGTAAACTCAATAAGCTTATTATCAATTAATACTCCTGCTATGTGTCCAATAAAAGAACTTTTAAGCCAAGGAATAATAGCGATAGAGGATTTAATAGAAATGTTTGGTTTAGAAAAATGATTGCTTTGCATCCAAATGTAT
>JAAZYM010000024.1 GCA_014239655.1 Flavobacteriales bacterium
ATCATTGATTTAGACACACTAATGAGTAATTCTATTATTTATGATTTTGGAGATGCAGTTAGAGCTTCTTGTAATACGAGAGGGGAACATGACACGCAAATTAATAAAGTGGGTTTTGAGTTGGATTTATTCAAATCGTTTGCAAAAGGATATATAGGAGAAAGTAAAGCTTTTATTTGTGAAGTAGAAAAAGACTTGCTTGCATTTTCTCCAATTTTAGTAACACTAGAACAAGCAATTCGTTTTTTAAGTGATTATATAAATGGTGATAGTTATTATAAGATTAGTTATTCGAAACAGAATTTGGAAAGAGGACTAAATCAAATAGCTCTTGCAAAGAAGATGCTATTAAAAGAAAAAGAAATGGATAATTATATTAATTCTTTATTGTAATTAATTGTTATTTTTATATCATACTGTTTTTAAAGAAGAATATAATATTTCCTATGCATAGCATAGTATTTAAATATTCAATATATATTTTTGTTTAATTAATATTTATAAAAAAATAATTATGAAAAACATATTCTACGTACTATTTATTTTCTCAATGTTATCTTTTAGTGCTAATGCACAGGTAGATAATCTATCAGGTCCAAGATTAGGAGCTGTATATATTTCACCTAGTCCAGTTTCCTCTTTTATAAGAGGAGTAATGGATTTAGATGATATTGGTGATGAGTTATCCGCTGATTATAACGATATTACTAAAGGAGCATTATCATCACTTTATGGTTGGCAGTGGGAAACAAGATTTGCAGATGGTTATGAGGTTACTGGAATTGTGGAATGGGTTGTTCTTGTCGCAGGAATGGAGAAAGGTAAATTTTTACCTTCCGTGTCCTCATTGGTTGGTGCTAGGCTTGAATCTGGTCTTGAATTTGCTATTGGTCCAAACCTTTCATTAGCTGGAGTTGCTATGGTGTTTGGTGCTGGATATAATTTTAAAGTTGGAGATCTAAATATTCCAGTAAATCTCGCATTTGTTCCAGGAAGAATTCAAACACAAGAAAGTTATACCGATTGGAATTCAGTGTGGGTAGATCCAGATGGTATCCCAAATAATGGGGATGAAGAATGGGAAGAGGTCTCGTACCAGGTACCTGAATTTGATTATAATACAGGAAGTAGAATCTCACTTACACTTGGTTTTAATCTTGGAAAATAAATAAGATATGTGTTTTGAGGTAATTATTACAGATAAAGAGATACTTGAAGATCTTAATTACGGTAAATAATTTAATTTAATAATTTGATAAAGAACCTTATGTTTGAATGCATAAGGTTTTTTTGATTTATAGATTTTTTTCATTTAAATATTTCATAACTATACTATCTTTGTAAAAAAAGATTCCAATGAAGAAATTATCACTTTTATTATCCATTTTATTTTCTATAATTAGTTTAAATATCTATTCTCAAAGTTGTACTCCATTGATTCTTAATATGTATGATTCATATGGTGATGGATGGAATGGAAATGATTTTTCTTTAATTGATTCTAGTGGCGCTATCTATTTTTCTGCAACATTAAATTCCGGTTCATTTGGAACAGATTCAGTTTGTCTCCCAGATGGATGTTATACAGTTGATTGTAGTGGTGGATCATGGCAATATGAGGTTTCTTGGGATCTAATAGATACAAATGGAGTTGTGATTTTATCAGGAGGAGCGCCATATTCCGGTTATATATGCTTTCCTACTTTATTAGGATGTATGAATCCATTGGCAAATAATTATGATTCTACAGCTAATATTGATGATGGTTCATGTATATATGATTGTATTGAAGTAGATACAAGCGAGAGCTTTGAAAGTGGTCAAGGTATTACTTGGATGTTAGATCCAAATAACACAATAGATTGGACAAATAATTCTGGAGGAACAGGATCATTTAATACAGGCCCATCTGGTGCGTTTGATGGTTCATATTACATGTATACAGAAGCTTCTGGCTCTGGTTCTAATAAAGAAGCAATAATGTATGTTCCATGTATTGACCCTACCCAATGGACTCAATTATCTTTAGTATTTGCATATCATATGTATGGGGCTTCAATGGGAACTTTGAGTATTGATGTATCCCCAGATAGTGGGACTACATGGATAGAGGAGTGGACCCTTTCAGGAGATCAAGGGGATCAATGGTTTGAGGCATATGTAGATCTTAGTGCATATACCTCTGGAATTTCAGTTAGAGTTCAAGGAGAAACAGGATCTTCCTATACTTCTGATATTGCTATAGATTTATTACGATTTATGGAGACACCAATTGTTGGTTGTACCAACCCTTTAGCTGATAATTATGATTCTACAGCTGTTATTGATGATGGATCATGTTATTTCTCAAATTGTATACAACTAACATTAAACATGTATGATTCATATGGTGATGGTTGGAATGGGAATGACTTTTCATTAGTAAGTTCTAATGGAACAACTTTTTTTACTACAACTCTTTCTTCGGGCTCATCAGGTTCATCTACAGTATGTGCTCCTTTTGATTGTTATACAGTGACTTGTGGAGGGGGTTCATGGCAATATGAAGTTTCTTGGGATTTGGTTGATTCTAGTGGTGTTGTTTTATTATCAGGAGGAGCACCATATTCTGGATTAATATGTTTACCAGTTTTATTAGGATGTATGAATCCTTTAGCAAATAATTATGATTCAATTGCTACTATAGATGATGGTTCTTGTATATATGATTGTATTGAATCAGATACAAGCGAGAGCTTTGAAAGTGGTCAAGGTATTACTTGGATGTTAGATCCAAATAATACGATAGATTGGACAAATAATTTTGGAGGAACAGGATCGTTCAATACAGGTCCATCTAGTGCATTTGATGGTTCGTATTACATGTATACAGAGGCTTCTGGCTCTGGGTCTAATAAAGAAGCGATAATGTATGTTCCATGTATTGACCCTACCCAATGGAGTCAGTTGTCTTTAGCTTTTGCATATCATATGTATGGGGCTTCAATGGGAACTTTGAGTATTGATGTATCCCCAGATAGTGGGACTACATGGATAGAGGAGTGGACCCTTTCAGGAGATCAAGGGGATCAATGGTCTGAGGCATATGTAGATCTTAGCGCATATACCTCTGGGATTTCAGTTAGAGTTCAAGGAGAAACAGGGTCTTCTTATACTTCTGATATTGCTATAGATTTATTGCGATTTATGGAGATGCCAAGTTTTGGATGTACAGATCCATTTGCTGATAATTATGATTCAACAGCAACATATGATGACGGATCATGTATGTATATTGGTTGTACAGATTTTTATGCTATAAATTATTGTCAGGCATGTAATGTTTCTGATAGCACTTCATGTTTGTATTATGGATGTAAATCTGTTGGATATACAGAAGATTTTGAATCAATGAATTTTGCTATAGTTGGATGGACTTATTTTTCTGGATCTGAGGCAGCAGTTACTTTGAATAATTCAAATGCTATTTCTGATACCGTAAGCTTGCAATTTGAAGGAGGAACAAATAATGGTTGGGGCTCATATTTAACAGAAACACAGGCTTATGCAAATACCGAACATATTAGTTCAGCTTCATTTTGTATTAATCTTTCAAATAATACTATTAATGATACTTTAACTTTAACATTTGAAACAGCAATGTGGTCTCCATTGTTTTTATCTTATTCCTGGATTAGAGTAAAGGTTGATGGGAATGTGATTGCTGATAGTTATGGTAATACATCATATAACAATAATACTCTACCATATAATCCATCTGGTAATACTATTCTTTCATATGACTTAAGTTCTTTTGCTGGTTCAAGTCATTATATAACTTTTGAATCAGTAAATAAATATGGAACAAGTGCAAATAACCCTACCACTCTTAATAATGTATGGATAGATAATATAAACATCTCTCTTCCTTTAATAGGAGGTTGTATGGATTCTACGGCATTAAATTATGATCCTTTAGCTCAGGTAGATAATGGCTCTTGTTTATATGATATTTTTGGCTGTACAGATTCTACGGCATTAAATTATAATCCTCTTGCTACAATTGATGATAGTTCATGTATAGCACCAATTTATGGCTGTACAGATCCATTAGCTATGAATTACTCTCCATTAGCAAATATTGATGATGGATCATGTGTTTATCCTATTTATGGCTGTACAGATTCTACAGCTTTAAACTATGATTCACTAGCTACAGTTGATGATGGTTCTTGTATACTTCCTGTATATGGATGTACAGATTCTACGGCAACAAATTATTATATAGGTGCTAATGTTGATGATGGCTCGTGTATATATGCAGGCTGTACAGACTCTACAGCATTAAATTATAGTCCTCTTGCTACAATTGATGATAGTTCTTGTATCTATCCTGTATATGGTTGTACAGATTCTACAGCACAAAATTATGATTCACTAGCTACAGTTGATGATGGTTCTTGTATTGCAGGAGTTTTTGGCTGTACAGATTCTACGGCGATTAATTTCTATCCTGGCGCTACATTTGATGATGGTTCTTGTATATATGCAGGCTGTACAGACTCTACTTCATGTAATTATGATCCAATTGCAACAATAGATGACGGCTCATGTATTTATTACTTTGGTTGTACAGATCCGTTGGCTTTAAACTATGATTCCTCTGCTTGTGTTGATGATGGGTCCTGTCAATATATATCAAATTGCACCTCTCCAAAACCTACTGGATTGTATGTTTATGATCTTATTGATTCTAGAGTAAAAATTGGTTGGGATAATATGAACGATTCTTCTTGTATGGTATGGAAATACTTTGTACGATATAGAGAGGCAGGAACTAACCCATGGACTACAAAATCTGCTGGAGTTGGAAACGGCTTATGTAACTTTGGATTAAATACAACGTTTAAGCAATTACTAAATCTTAATCCTTCTACAGACTATGAATTTAAGATGAAAGCTTTCTACTGTAATGGAACATCGTCAAATTATTCTGCACCTGTTCAATTTACTACAGAAGATGTTTGTCCTGATATGACTAATTTAACAACAACTACCTTTAATAGTAATCAGTCTAAAGTAAGATTTGATTGGGATACAACAGGAACATATGTATTTGCTAGAATATTATTAAGAGTAGATACAAATGGATCAACATGGCAGACTGCTGGTGGATTTGGAGTTTATTACCCAACATTACAGGTAAATAAGTTTGGATTAACACCTGGAGAATCTTATAGGGCGCAAGGAAGAACGTTCTGTGATTCAAATATTACAGCATATAGATCTCCTACATGGACATCTCCAATCTTTTGGACACAGCCAGGCTCTTCTAGATTAAATGGTGGTAATACTATTAGTAATCTAGATGTCTACCCAAATCCTTCTAAGGATATTTTTAATATAAGTTTTAACTCTGATAGATTACAAAATTTAAATATTCGTGTAATTAATATCTTAGGTAATGTAATCTTTAATGAAGAAAGAGAAAGCTTCATCGGAGAATATATAAAGCAGATTGATTTAGATAGATATGGTAAGGGGATGTATTTCTTAGAGATAGAAACAGATGATGATGTAGTTAATAAGAAACTGATGCTTCAATAAATCTAAATTATCTGTTATTAAAAAAAAAGTTGATTTCTTAATTGTTGGTCAGGGTCTAGCAGGAACTTTATTAGCTCATGATTTAATTGATCTTGATAAGAGTGTTGTAATCATTGACACTACATTAAGAGCTTCGGCTAGTAGAGTTGCAGCAGGTTTGATCAATCCTGTAAGTATGAAACGTTGTATTCCAGCTGTTTCTTTCTCTTATTTAGAGAAAGCTATACATAGATATACTGAGTTAGGTAAGAAGTTAGATATGGATTTTTTACATCTAAGATCTCTTGTAAGGCTATTTGATTCTAATACTACAAAAGAACAATGGGAAGATAAATTCTTAAATGCAGGTATGCATGTGTATATTAAGGAGTTTGTTGCTGAAAATAGCTTTCCCCTCTTAAATGATCAGTATTCAAGTGCTATTATTGATCCTGCTGGTTTTTTAGATGTAATTAGTTTTTTAGATACATCAAGAGATTATTTTAGTAAAAATCATTTTCTATTAGATGAGAGGTTTGATTTCT
This sequence comes from Flavobacteriales bacterium, assembly GCA_014239655.1. GTDB lineage: Bacteria > Bacteroidota > Bacteroidia > Flavobacteriales > BACL11. The sequence continues at coordinate 6,111 of JAAZYM010000024.1, forward strand.
CTTTATTTAATGAGGTAGAAATTAGTTATAGAGATTTTATTGCAGATAATATTATCTTTTGTGAAGGGTACAGATTAAAAGAAAACCCTTTTTTCAATTATCTCCCTCTAACACCAACAAAAGGAGAAGTGATGACTATAAGAATTCCTTCTATGGAGAATTTTGATAAGATTATAAGTAGAGGGGTGTATATTCTTCCATTAGGTAATTATCTATATACAGTAGGCTCTACTTATAATAGGGTAGACTTTACATATAAGCTTACAGAGGAAGGTCAAACATTTTTAAAAGATAAGATCGATGAGATCTTAGCTGTAGAATATGAGGTTGTTGGTAGTGTAGCAGGAGTAAGACCTACAGTCAAGGATCGTAAGCCGTTAATTGGAAAACATCCAAAGAATGATCATATAGGTGTTTTTAATGGTTTAGGCGCAAGAGGAGTGCTTATGGGACCTTATTTTTCATCTGGATTCTCTAAATTTCTAATTAATCCGGCTACTAAAAAAGATTCTTTAAATTTTGAAACTATTGAAAGATTTCACCCTTACAAATGAAGTGAAGATAAGAATAAGATATATCTTTGCAATTAAAATTAATAGATATGAGAAAGATTATTTTGGTGTTTGCTTTAATATTGAATGTTCTGTATGTTCAGTCACAGTGTCAAGCTAATTTTAGCTATATGCAGAATGGTCCTACTACTATTTTTACAGATTTATCAACTGTAAGCCCATCTTGGTCAATAAATTATTCAGTTAGTTGGGTATGGGATTTTGGTGATGGAAATACTTCTACACTTCAGAACCCAACACATACTTATAGTAATGGGATTTATGCTCCATGTTTAACAGTTACTTATTTTGATTCAACACTTATTAATTATTGTATATCTATTTATTGTGACTCTATATTTGTTGGTAATGGTCCTTCTGCTTCATGGGACTGTGGGCCTGCAGGATGCTTTGATCCCGGAACAGGATTAGGCCAGTACACTACATTATCCTCTTGTCAAGCAGCTTGTACAGTTATTCCTTCTTGGGATTGTAATCCAAATACACTTGGTTGTTCTGATCCTGGTACAGGATTAGGTCAATATTCCACATTGACTGCATGTCAGGCCGCTTGTTCAGTTGCTCCTTCATGGGATTGTGGTCCTTGGGGATGTTATGATCCTGGCACAGGATTAGGTCAATATTCTACTATTTCTTCATGTCAATCGGTTTGTAGTACTGGCTCTGGAGTTCTTTGTGATTCAATGACGGCTATAGGTTCTCAGTCTCAGATAACAATGCAAGTGAATAATATAAATACAATTATTGATTATTGGATTACTACAGCTCCTGATGGAACTATTTTAGGAGAAGATAGTATGTGGAATATGCATAATGTATTTAACTCTAATTTATCAGGTATTCCGTATGATACAATTACTACATGTATTACTTACGTAGATTCTATGTTTGGTTCTGCATATACATGTTGTGTAATTTGGATTTGGAATCCAGTATCAGGTACTTGGGCTAAAATGGGTGGAGCAACTTCAGTTGATGAAATTAATTATGAAAGAAAATTAGTCAGAATCCTGGATATTTTAGGAAGAGAGACTAATTCTAAAAAAGACGCAATTTTATTTTATCTATATGACGATGGAACTATAGAGAAAAAATATTTAGAATAGTATTTTTTATTTTTCTTGATCCAAAATTTTCCCAGATAATCTATAAAGATTTAGTTCGGCAATTTTAGCAGAATATAGTCTTTGGTTTAATCTGTTTTTAGAGATGCTTAAATCAATCTGCGCTAATCTAAAATCGTTTCTACTAAGTTGTCCTTGATAAAATTGTTCTTTTGCTCTTTCAAAAAATTTTTCTGATGTAGCTTGATTTCTTTTTTCTATTTCTATAAGATTAATACTGTTTGAGTACTGCTGAAAAGTGGAATTAAACTCTTTTTGTATTTCTTGTTTAATAGCTGTAAGCTCTAACATGTTTGATTCTATTTGAATCTGCATGTTTTGAGAAATCTTTCTCTTTGCGAGTCCATCAAAAATATCCCATGAAAAATTAATAAATCCTGTTAAGCCTAAATTAGTTTGATCAAGAATTATTCCTGTATTGCTTTCTGTATTATTGTATCCATATTGAGCAGAAAAATTAACTTTTGGTAGGATAGATACAGAATTTATTTTTTTGTCTTTTTTTGCTATCTCAATTAAGTATTGTTGAAATAAAATATTGTTATTATTATTAAGTGTTTGTTTGTTTAGATCTGAATAGATAAGATTGCTATTAATTTCAATTTTATTTCCAACATCGAAATCAGATGTTAGTTCTCTATTTAGTGTTTGATTTAATTGATTTTTAGCAACATTAAGTTCGTGTTCAGAGTTAATTAGGTTAATACTATCTTTATTTAAATCAATCTCGGCACTCAATAAGTCTAATTTTGATGCATTTCCAAATTCATTCTGAATTTTAATTCTTTTGTATCTTTCTTCTGATACTTCGAGTAGTTCAACTAAAATCTTATTTTGTTCTTGCAGGTATGCTATGTCATAGTATTGTTTAGCTGTTTTTATCAATACTTGCTCAATTTGAATCATTAGCTCAATTGCCTTTAAATTACTTTGTGTTTTTAATTTTTGATATGTGTAGATTGATCCTAAACCATTAAAAAGATTATAGCTAAACTCAATATTACCATTAATGCTTTTTGATTCAGATTCAGTATCTTCAAGTGTTGGAAAATCATCTGTAGCAAATTCGAGACTAGAACTACCTTTGTTTTCTGATGCTGAGCCATTAATGGTTATTTTTGGTAATACACCTAAAACACCTACTTTTTCGTAATTTTTTACTTGAGTTAATTCGTTGGTTTTAATTTTTATATCAATATTTTCTTTTAATGTTATTGATAAAGCATTTTCTAAGCTTAATAAATTCTGAGCGTTAATTGAACTAATAAGTAACAGAAGAATACTTATTGTAAAACATAATTTTTTATGAAGTTTAAATCTTTTCATATACCATTTCTTTTATTGCTGGTTCTCGTTCTTGTTGATTTAGTTTTTTACCAGTAAACAGCCATTCTTTAGTATATCTAATGTTATTTATAATTTTTAGTAATGCAGGAAGAAATATAAGTGTTAAAAGAGTTGCTAGTACTAATCCATAGGCTATTGCTATTGCCATAGGTATTAAGAATTGTGCTTGTAATTGTTTTTCAAAAATCAGTGGTGCTAATCCAGCTATTGTTGTAATAGATGTTAAGAGAATTGGCCTAAAACGTGACATGCCAGTTGTTGTTAGGGCATCCTCAAATAGCATTCCTTTTTTTAGATTGCGGTTAAATTTGCTTATAAATACTAAGGAGTCATTGACTAAGATTCCAATTAGAGCTATCATTCCAAAATATGAAAACATAGATAGTTGGAAGTCATGAATAAAGTGTCCCCAACCAACTCCAATAAGCCCAAATGGTATAAGCATGAAAACGGCAATAGTTTGTAAAAAGCTCCTAAAGGTAAATAGTATTATTGTTAGCATTAAGATTAACACTATAGGGCCTGAGTATTTTAATGAATTTCCTGTTTCTGCTTGAGACCTTATTTGTCCTTCAATTGAATGTTTTATAGAAGGGTATATATTTTTAATATTTGTATTAATAAAGTTTTCTATTTCAGAGGTGATAGTTATTGGGTTGTCAATCTTTGGATTTAGAAGGTCGGCATCTATTTGTACAGATCTTTTTCCATTAAGATGGTCAATGCTAATAAGATCTCTTCTAATATCAATATTAACAAGATCACTAACAAGGAAGTTTTTTCCTTGGATTCTGATTCTCATATTTTCTAAATCGAAAATAGAATTTCTATCTTCCTTAGAATATCTAATCCATATTTTAACTTCATCTGTGCCGATTTGTAATCTTTGAGATTCTAGACCATAGAATCCTTTCCTTATCTCATTTAAGACATCAAGTGTTGATAGATTCATCTGATAAGCTTGATCTTTGAGTGTTAGTTTAATTTCTTTAAGCCCTTTTTGATCACTGCTTACAATGTTTTTCATAACATTTAGAGACCTCATATGTTCTTTTAAAATTACAATAGCATCTAATAGTTCGTTATTGTCTTCTGAATATAGAGCAATGCTTATTGCTTTCCCAAATGGCCCAGCAACATCAAAGGTTAAGGACTCTACACCAGGGATCTCTCCAACAGCATCTTTTAAGAAATTAGTGATTTCAGATGTACCAATGTCTCTCTCTTCAGAGGGAGTAAGAATAATGTTTAATGAGCCTTTTTCTGAGCTTTGTGCAGTAGTTATGGACCATTGATCAGCAGCTTGGGTATTTCCTATGGTTTTTTCAATTGCAACAAACAGCGATTCCCCTTCATTAAATTCTTTACTAATTTCTTTGTCTTTTTCTATTGCTTTCTGTTCAATATAGTTTATCCATTTAGTTGTTTTTTCTTCACTAGAGCCAGCTTCAAACTTTAGATTGACAAGAATATTATCTCCTTCAATATTTGGAAATACAGTAGATTTAATTAAACCAGCACTCATGGCACTGATTGTTATGGCTAATGAACATATTGAGATTAATATAATTGTAAAAGGGTTCTTAATTGTAAATTTTAATGCTGGATGATAATATTTATGTTTAATCTTTTCAAGAATATCAGTTGATTTATTAATAATGCTTTTAATTCTTTTATTTGGTTCTTTACCCTTTAGTGCTTTTGAATGTGCTATATGTGTAGGTAATATGAATGCTCCTTCTATTAAAGAAAATATTAATGTTCCAATAACTACAAATCCCATTTCTGGAAAAAAATCTCCTAACATCCCTTCAAGCATAAAAAATAGGGAGAAGGCAACAATTGTAGTTAGGATTGCTGAGAAGACAGCAGGAAGGACTTCTAACGTTCCATTAATTGCTGCATTGTATGGGTCTTCACCACCTTCATATCTTTGATATATATTCTCAGCAATAACAATCCCATCATCAACGAGTATTCCAATTACAATGATCATTCCAAATAAGGAGATGACATTTAATGTGATACCATAGAAAGAGGCTAGAATAAACATTCCCGCAAAAGAGATAGGTATTGCAATAGCTACCCATCCTGCTAAGCTAGGATGTAGAAATAGTGTTAAGATGATTAATACAAGTATAAAACCAATGATACCATTCTTAGTTAATAGGGCAATCCTTTGTTCTATTATTATTGAGTCATCTTGGATAATATCTGCTTTTATATCTGTATTTATGGAATTAAAATTCTCAATATAAGATCTTGTTTTACTTGCAACAATACTGATGTCTTCATTATTGGTATTAAAAACTTTAATTACTACACCTTTTTTATTGTTAAAGAATTTTCTGTTTGCTTCATCTTTCCATATTCTTTGAACATTTGCTATGTCTTTAATTTTAATGATTCTATTATTGATTCTTTTAACTATGATTTCTTCTATTTCTATTTTTTTATAGCTCTTATTGTTACTTCTAATCTTATAGTTTTCTTCACTTGTTTTGATTGTCCCTCCTGTAATATCAATGTTTTCACTTTTAATAGCTCTATCTATATCATTAAATGATAGGTTAAGCTTTTTAAGATCATTTTCTCTAACACTAATCTCCATTTCTTCAATAGGATAACCAAATATTTGTGTTTTTGAAATTCCTTCTAAGGCTTTCAGGTCATCTTCAATTTCTTTGGCAACATCTTTTAATTGTCTTAAGCTTACCTGACCATTTATAGCAAAAGAAATAGCTGGATTTAGATCTTCCATTAAAGAGATAGAAGGAGATTCCATTTGATCTGGAAATGAGTTGATTCGGTCAATTGCATTCTTAATATCTTGTAAGACGACTTGATTGTCTACATCATTATTAATTTCAATCGTTATGTTACTTGTGTTTTCTAGTGATTTTGATGTTACTCTTTTAATTCCTGTTATTCCATCTATATTATCTTCAATCTTTAGTGTAATCATTTGTTCAATCTCTAAAGGAGAAGCTCCAGGATGTACTGCTTGAACAGTAATTATTTTTACTGATCTCTCAGGGAAAAATGTCTTACGAAGGTTAAATAGACCCATAGCTCCAAATATTATAATCAACAACATGATAATATTTGCTGCAATAGGGTATTTGATGAAATATTTGATCAGGTCCCTCATTATTTTTTCTGCGTTCTTACTTGCATACCTGGATAGGATTCTTTTATAGGCTCACCAAGAATGACATCTCCATTAATTAAGCCTTTAATGATTGCATTTTCTTCATTAATCTGGATAATTTCAATTTCTTTTGAAACTAGTTTGTTTTTTATTACTAGGAATATTTTGTTGTTCTTAATTAAGTTCCTAGTAATAGAGAATGTTTCACTAGCATCTCCTGCAATGATGTTTCCAAAGACATACATTCCACTGTATAGGCTCTTATCTGATGTTTCAATAAATACACTCATATTTTGTGAAGAAGAATTAATTGTTTTGTTTATCCTAGATACAGAGCCATTCCAGATACCAGTAAGTTCATCTGATTCAAGAATAACATCTTGGTTTTTCTTTATTAATAATGTGTTTTTAATATTTGTGCTAGATTCAAATTCTAGTATGCTAGGGTCTTGATATTTCCCTATGTTTTGACCAAAAACTACTGCAGAGCCAGATTTAATATTTACATCACTTAATATCCCATCAAACTCACTAATGATCAGGTGTTTTCTAAGTCTTTCTTGTATTCCCTTTACTGTATAGTAGGTATTAAAGAAATTTTTTCCAGAGAGATAGTTTTTAAATTTTTTATCGTTGATCTCGGGTAGTGTAGGTAGTGGCTGATTAAATTGGATGTTATTCATAAATTCTAACCAAGTATTGTATGAATCAGGGTAATCAAATTTAATCTCTGAGACCAATCTAGAAACCTGATTCAAGAGGTTGCTTTTTTGACTTTTAAGATTGCTTTCAACTTCATCATACTTAATATGTCCAAGAGTATCTCCTTTAGAAAATTTTATTCCTGTTTTAAATTTTTTTCCATAAAAAATCCCATTTGCTTCACAAATAATATTTACCTGATTAACTGATTGTAGTTTTCCAGAAACAGGAATTAATATTTCATTATTTGATAGTGTTACTACTTGAGTGCTTACTAATTTCTTTGATTCAGTAAGTTGATTAATATTATTATCTTGTTTAAAGCTCATTATCAGTTTTATAAACAGAAATGACACAATCACAATGACTGCTGCTCTTAAAATTTTTCTTTTATTTTCTTGCATAATAAATAGGGTTAAAATTTGTTTTTTCTCCTTTTTCAAGGAGAAACAAAGTTACATTTATTTAGAGTTTTAAATTTCTTTTTTTAGCTTTTTTTAGCTTTTTTTAGCTTTTTTAAGTAATATTTTATCTTATCATTTTTATGATAATAATATAATTTATTATAAATTTGATGTAAAGAGATAAGTTTAGAAAGCAATAAATAATATCAAAATGAAAAAGTTAATATCTATAGTAGTAATTTTACTTTTATTTTGCTATTCGTATTCTCAAGCTCAGGTTAATTCATTAATTAAAAACAGTCCATTCCATTTTTTTGATGGAACTTTTAATCTTAGTTATGAAAAATCATTAGCAAATAAGAAATCAATTAATCTAAGTGGTGGATTTCATTTAGTTGAGAATGGATGGAATGATCAAAAACAGATTGGATGGACTGGTGAGTTGCAGGTAAGAAAATATTTATCAGATAATCCTGATTTAAATACATTAGAAGGGTTCTATGTGTCGCCATATTTTAAAGGAGGCTATTTTAGATTTGAAGATAATTATGGTTATTGGTATGCTATCTATGATGATTACGGTACTTATGTAGGAGATGAATGGTATGATAATTCTGAACAGATATATGAGATTAAGAATTATCAGTTAGGCTTAGTAATGGGCTATCAATTTATTCTTTCTGATGTTATTTCTTTGGAGTTTCTTTTAGGTGGAGGAGTCCAATATGCTGATAATAGTAGGAATTTATCTACTAACACACCATTTGACAAATCTTATACAGGAGTTGTGCCTAAAGTAGGTTTTAATTTTGGGGCATCATTCTAAGGTTAATTATATACTAACATTTAAATATTAATTTATGCGATATCTTTTATTTCTTTTTCTTTTACCTCAATTAATTTTCTCTCAAGAGAATGCTTTAACATATCAACAAGCCAATAATATTGATTTTTCAAAAAACATTAAAAATTACACTAAGTTTAGTTCATATACTACTAAGGATGGTCTATTAATTAAGATAGGTGATACGTTAACATTTGGCAAGGCTTATAAAAAGAAAGAGAAATATTATTTTGATGATTCATATTCATATATAGTAGATGGAAAAAGAAGAGGAAATAAGCATGATGATTATGAATATCTTCCACATCGTTTTTCTGGAGATAAAGTTGTTGTGCAGTCAATCTTCGCAACACATGCTACAAGTGATGAGTATAAGCTATGGAATAGTAGAAGGTCACTTCCGTTATATGTAAGTATATATGTTAAAAACCCTAATAAAGGTTCTGGATCAGGTTCAATTCTTTCTACAATTGCCAATACTTCTGTAAGAACTATAATTGATATTGACAAGGCTCTTGAGTTGGAAGAGATTGTGAATAAAAATAAGCCACTCTCTAGATCTGAAGCAATTGTAAAATTGAGAGAGAGTAAGGATCTATTAGAGATTGGTTTAATCAGTGAGAAAGAATATAATGCCCTTAAGAAAAAACTCACTCCAATTATAATGGATAAATAGTTTGATTTTTTGTTAGTGTACTAACGCCACTAACTATTTTTTTTGTAATTTTAGAAAAAAAATAAAATCGCTATGAATAATAAATATTTTCTATTTCTAATAAGTTTCTTCTTTTACTTTTTTGCTAGTTCTCAAACTCATAATATCACTTTTCAGGTTGATATGAATAATGTAGATCCTGTTACATTCACTACACCAGAAGTAAATGGTAATTTTAATGGATGGTGTGGTAGTTGTGCACCAATGTCTGATCCTGATGGTGATAATATTTGGGATGTTACTATTGCTCTAGCAGCTGGTTCCTATGAATTTAAATATTCTGCTGACAACTGGGGAATTCAAGAGACTCTGCTTCCTGGATCTCCTTGCACAGTAACAAATTTCGGCTTTACCAACAGAACATTAAATGTTTCTGCAGATTCAACTCTTGATGTTGTGTGTTGGGAATCTTGTGACCCATGTGGTTCAGGACCAGCTTCTTACAATGTAACTTTTGAAGTAGACATGAATTCTGTAAGTCAACCATTTACAACTCCTGAAATCAATGGAGTTTTTAATGGCTGGTGTGGAAATTGCTGGCAAATGACCGATCCTGATGGTGATAATATATGGGAATATACAACTGTATTTGCTCCTGGGGACTCAATCGAGTGGAAATACTCAGCTGATAATTGGAATATTCAAGAAGATTTGGATTCAAATCTTTCATGTGTTACAATTAATTATGATCCTGGAGCTCCTAATGGTTGGGGTTATGTTAATAGAGTTGCAGTAATTACAGGTGATACTACTTTTTCATCTCCTTGGGAACTGTGTGATGGATCAACTACAGGAACTGGATCATTATCTCAGATAGATTTACCAATTACTTGGGATGACACTACAGTTGATTATACAGTTACTGATTTTGGAGGATCTTCTTCAACAATTTCTACTGACCCTTCAAATTCATCCAACAATGTTTTAATGACTGATAAAACAGTTGGAGCTCAAACATGGGCAGGAACTACTCTAAGTACTCCTTCTGGTTTATCTAACCCAATTCCATTTGCAAGTGGAGCAACAACTATGACAGCTCACGTATATTCTGCAGCTGCAGGTATTACAGTAAGATTAAAAGCAGAAGATCATACAGACCCAACAAGATCTGTTGAAACAGAAGCTGTAACTACTACAGCTAATGGATGGAATTCTTTAGTCTTTGATTTTTCAAACCAAGCTTCTGGAACTGCTCAAATAGATTTTACATATACATATGATATGTTATCTATTTTTTATGATTTTGGAAATGGTGGAATAGGAGATGTATATTCTCTTGATAGTGTTTTCTTTGGTGGTACAATTACAGGTGCTCCTGGTTGTACAGATCCATTAGCATCTAATTATGACGCATCTGCAACATTTGATGATGGAAGCTGTGTATACAGTATTTCCTTTAATGTAGATATGAACTGTGAACCAGCTGGTTCATTTACCTCTGTAAATTTAGAGAGTCCAGTTTATGGTTGGTGTGGAGGATGTGTACCATTAACAGATCCTGATGGTGATGGTATCTGGTCTGTTACTGTTGATCTACCTATAGGTCCATTTGAATATAAATATGCTGTTGATGGTTGGGCAGGACAAGAAGATTTGTTAGATGATATGTTAGCAGGAGGAACATGTGCTCCTGTAACTGATTATGTATCATATGCTAATAGATTAATTACAATAGCTCCAGGATTAACTACTTCAGACACTTATGGATCTTGTGATCCTTGTATTCCAGGTGGTCCTTCTTTATCTCAAATAGATTTACCTATTACTTGGGATGATACAACTGTTGATTATACTGTAACTGATTTTGGTGGAACTATTTCATCATTATCTATTGATCCAACAGATTCAACAAATAGTGTGTTGATGACAGATAGAACAGCTGGTGCTCAATTCTGGGCAGGAACTACATTAAGTACTTCAAGTGGTCTTGCAAGTAGTATACCTTTTTCATCAAGTGAAACATTTATAACTACTAGAGTATTTTCGCCAGTTTCAGGTATTAATATAAGATTAAAAGCAGAAGATCATACTAATTCAGGAATTTCAGTTGAAACTGAAGTTACATTATCTACTGCTAATGCTTGGACAACTTTAGTTTTTGATTTTTCTAATGAGGTTGTAGGTACTGCACCAATTGATTTTTCAAATACATATGATATGCTTTCAATATTTTATGATTTTGGAAATGTTCCTGCTAATAGTACTATTTTCTATTTAGATAGTGTAGATTTTCTTGTAGGTGGTGCTATTACTGGTTGTACAGATCCGAGCGCATTAAATTTTGATCCTTTAGCAACTTTTGATGACGGTTCATGTACATATCCTGGTACTTTATCTCAGATAGATTTACCAATTTCTTGGGATGATACAACTGTTGATTACACTGTATCTGATTTTGGAGGAAATATTTCTTCATTGTCTGTTGATCCACTAAATCCTTCAAATAATGTTTTAATGACTGATAAAACAGTTGGAGCTCAAACATGGGCAGGTACAACATTAGGTACTCCAATAGGATTTGCTAATCCTATGCCTTTTTCTAGTGGAGCAACAACTATGACAGCTCACGTATATTCTGCAGCTGCAGGTATTACAGTAAGGTTAAAAGCAGAAGATCATACAGACCCAACAAGATCTGTTGAAACAGAAGCTGTAACTACTACAGCTAATGGATGGAATTCTTTAGTTTTCGATTTTGCAAACCAAGCTCCAGGAACAGCTCAAATAGATTTTACATACACTTATGATCAACTATCAATTTTCTATGATTTTGGAAATGCTGGTGTAGGTGATATTTATTACTTAGATAGTGTTGTGTTTGGAGGTGCTATATTAGGAACTCCTGGATGTACAGATCCATTAGCATCTAATTATGATTCATTAGCTACAATTGATGATGGTAGCTGTGTATACAGTATTTCCTTTAATGTAGATATGAACTGTGATACAACTACTTTTGGATATGTTCATCTTGAAAGTCCAGTATTTGGATGGTGTGGTGGATGTGTTCCTATGACAGATCCTGATGGAGATGGTATTCATTCAGTTATTATTGATCTAGCAGCTGGAAATTTTGAATATAAATATGCTGTTGATGGTTGGGCAGGACAAGAAAATTTAATTGATGATATGATTGCTGGTGCTAGTTGTGCTCCAGTTACAGATTATGCAACTTATGCTAATCGACTGCTTACAGTAGCTCCAGGAACAGTAACATCTGATGTGTATGGATCTTGCGATGCATGTATACTGGGCTGTACAGATACACTAGCTAATAACTATGATTCGTTAGCAACTTTTGATGATGGTTCATGTCTTTATTGTTTGTATGGGTGTACAGATTCAACGGCTTTTAATTATGATTCTCTAGCTACTTGTGATGATGGCTCTTGTATGCCGTTTATTTATGGATGTACCGATTCTACAGCAATTAATTATTATCCTGGTGCGAATACAGATGATGGCTCATGTATTTATGCTGGTTGTACTGATCCAAATGCATCTAATTATTGTTCATATTGTACTATTGATGATGGATCTTGTACTGCCTGTTTATCATGTGTATGTAATGATACTGTTCCAACTGGATTAGCTCTTGATTGGGTAACAGACACCAAGGCTGGAATAAGTTGGGATAATATGAATGATTCTGCGTGTATGGTTTGGAAGTACTATGTCAGATATAGAGAGGTAGGTGCTCCATCCTGGACAACTAAATCTGCTGGTGTTGGTAATGGTCTATGTAACTTTGGTTTAAATACGACTACTAAAACCTTGCAGAACTTAACTTCTGGAACTACTTATGAGTATAAGATGAAAGCCTTCTATTGTGGAGGTACAGAATCTAACTATTCTCCACCATCACAGTTTACTACAGCTGCTGATTGTCCACCGATGACTAATCTAACAGCTACTACCTTTAATGGTAATCAATCTAAAGTTAGATTTGATTGGGACACTACAGGAGTCTATGTATTTGCAAGAGTAGCCTTGAGAGTAGATACATCAGGAGCTTCTTGGCAAACAGCTGGAGGTTTTGGAGTTTATTATCCAACCCTACAAGTAAACAAGTTTGGTTTACAATCTGGAGAGTCTTATAGAGCACAAGGAAGAACCTTCTGTGATTCTAACATTACTTCATATCGTTCATGGTGGACTAGTCCAATCTTCTGGACACAACCAGGAACAATAAGAATGGGTGGAGGAAGTATGATTACTAACTTAGATGTATATCCAAACCCTACAAGAGATATCTTTAATGTGAGTTTTGTATCGGATGAGATACAAACCCTTGCTATTAGAGTATTGAATATAGTAGGAGAGGTGATCTATGAAGAATCATTGGATCAGTTTGTTGGAGAGTACACTAAACAGATTAGTATAGGAGATAATGCCCGTGGAATATACTTTTTAGAGATTACTGATAATCATAGTATTACAAACAAGAAGATTATTGCTCAATAGATAAATTCCTTTAACTATCTTGTGTTAGTATATTAATTTTTAAATTTCTTTTTGTATCCTAATAAGATTTAATTTTATCATATTAAAATATGATAAAAGGTGAAGAAATTATTTAGAATAATCTTATTTTTTATAATGCTTGCTCCAATCTCTTCTTATGGGCAATGCACAATCAATCTTTTGGATTCTAGTAATGTTAGTTGCTATGGTGGTAATGATGGATATATAACAGTTGCGGGAAGTGGTGGTGCTGGTGTATATCATTATTCCTTACAGATATATAATAGTACGTTTAATTATTGGCAACAGATAGGTCAGTCACCATTAGGTTTTAATTTTACATATGCTAATGTTACTTTTCCATTATTAGCTGTAGATTGTTATCAAATTGTTATGACTGACCCTATTGGATGTTTGGATACATTATCAATATGTATTGAGTCCCCAGATCAGATACAGGTTTTTTCTACTGTTTCTCCAGCAAGTTCAAATCTAATTAATGATGGTTCTATTATTCTTGATTCAATAAATGGAGGTGTTTCTCCTTATACTTTTCAATGGACAGGTCCTAATGGGTTTTCTTCTACAAATCAGAATATTACTAATTTAGAGGCTGGTCAATATAATTTAACATTAATAGATAGTAATTCTTGTGTTCTTACTTTTACTTTTAATGTAGAGGCGTTAACCCCAGGTTGTACAGATTCTACAGCATCTAATTATAATCCTTTAGCTAACATAGATGATAGTACTTGTTGTTACATACAGTTAAATCAGTCAGATACGACTGTATGTCAAGGTGATGTTGTTTTGCTAGATTTAGACTTATCAAGTACATCATATTTATGGAGTACAGGTGAGACTTCATCTAATATCACAGTATTTCCAAATACATCTTTGGCATATTTTTATTGGGTTATTACTGATAATAATTGTTATAACTCTATTCTTATTACTGTCAATATAGTTGATACTACAACAATAGCTATTACTTCTTGTGATGATTATACATGGCTTGGCACTACTTACACAACAAGTGGAGTATATGATAGTTTGTTTACTAATATCAATGGTTGTGATAGCTTAGTCATTCTTGATTTGACTATTTATTATTCTGATACTACAACAACCGCTATTACTTCATGTGACTCTTATTTATGGCTTGGAACAACCTACAGAACAAGTGGGATATATGATAGTTTATTTACCAACGTTAATGGGTGTGATAGTTTGTCCTTTTTGAATCTAACGATTACTAAGTCTGATACTACTACAACATCTGTTGCTTCTTGTGATGATTATCTATGGCTTGGCACTACTTACACAACAAGTGGAATATATGATAGTTTATTTACCAATGTTGATGGTTGTGATAGTTTAGTCATTCTTGATCTGACGATTAATAATTCTGATACTGTAACGAGTATTATTACTTCTTGTGATGATTATCTATGGCTTGGAACAACCTACACAGTTAGTGGAGTATATGATAGTTTGTTTACCAAT
>JAAZYM010000059.1 GCA_014239655.1 Flavobacteriales bacterium
GCTGAAGAAGAAGCTCCTGCTGAGGAAGAAGCTCCTGCTGAAGAAGAAGCTGCGCCTGCTGAAGAAGCTGTGCCTGCTGAAGAAGAAGCTCCTGCTGAAGAAGAAGCTCCTGAAGATACTGATAAAAAATAACCTATTTAACTCTCAATTTCATGGAAAAAAAGAATTGCTTCTTAATAGGAACAATCTTTAAATTACATGGATATAAAGGAAATGTTGTTATTTATAATGAAAATGCAACTCCTTTGAAATTAAACGACATTGATTTTCTACTTATTGAAAAAGACAATACATTAATCCCATTCTTTATTGATAAAATAAGAAGTATAAAACCTCATAATTTACTTGTTAAATTCCAAGATATTAATTCTGAAGAAGAAGCTAAAAAACATCTTAAATCAGTAATTTACCTACAAAAAAAATACCTACTAAAAAAAGAGAAAAAAACATCTATTGATAAAAATTTAATCGGTTTTCATGTAAATGACAATCAATTAGGTAATTTAGGTGTCATTAGCTATATAGATTCTCAAACTACTCAAAAATTGATTTATGTATTAAAAGATCAAATAGAATTTTGTTTTCCAATGAATGATAATTTTATTAAATCAATAGAATTAAAAAATAAGACAATAAATGTTGAAATTCCTAAAGAAATATTAGATCTAAACTAGTTCTTCAATAAAATCTATTCCATTTTTAGACAATTCATCTAATACAGGTAAATATATTTCCTTAGATGTAGGAATCTGAACTCCCTTAGCTTTAATCACATCATTTAGAATCAACTTAACTGCAATTGCTACTGGAAGACCTACTGTTTTTGCCATAGCAGTATTCCTCTGATCATCACCAAAGACAGCCAAAGAAGAATTTAATTTACACGCTTTATTATTTAGAACATATTCAAACTGATGCTGCATAACTATCATATCCTTATCCTCATTATCTAAAGATAATTTTTCTTCCATTATTTTCTGTAAAATCTGAGCTGGTGTAGCATCTTTTATTCCTGTAAGTTTATCTGAAAATATCTCAAGCCAATTAAATTTACAAAACTCTTCAGAAGCTATATCAATAGACAAAAAATCACAAAACCTTTCTTCTAGGGATAAAGTGTCATTCTTCGGGACAAATAAATTTATAAATTCTTTATAGGTCAATGAAGCTGAATTCTCGATTACATAATCATCTTTTGTTAAACCCAATTTAATAAAATAGTTCCAAGATTTAGAAAAACCTTTTTTCCTTAAAGTACCTCGATACATCGTATCAATATTATCAAGCCCATATGATGTAATATAAGATAATGAATCTCTATTTGTATATGCTTCAAAATCTCCTTGATCAAGAATACTGATTATTTCTGTCTGATTAAATAAATCTTTATACTCTATCTCCTTTACTTTCTTTTCTTCTAAATATTTAGAAACACCTTGTCCTGCTAAAATTACATTTCTAGGGTTCCACGTAAATTTATAATTCCAAGGATTATTATCAAAATCAGGATGGATTAAACCACCACAATATGATTTAAAAGATTTAAGATGTGCTTCTTGATTTTTTAAATCATCAATCACTTTCATAGCTGACATATGATCTATCCCAGGATCTAACCCTATTTCATTTAACAAAATAATATTATGCTCTCTTGCTATATTGTCTAGCTCTTTAATTTCATCAGACACATATGATGCAGTAACTAAATTCTTTCTAAACTTAACACAATCATTTGCGACAATAGAATGCATACTAGCAGGAAGCATAGAAACAACAATATCTGCTTCTTTTATCTCATTCTCTCTCTGATGAGAATTATTAATATTAAATAAAATTACTCTAGAATTCTTATGATTTAAGGATGCCTCTTTAGCTAATTCAATATTATAATCTGCAATTGTTACTTTCCAATTAAAAACAATACTTTCATTAAGTAAATACTCAATTAATGTTACGGCAGATCTACCAGCCCCTATTACTAGAATGTTTTTCATAAAATATTTGGCTAATTTATTGTTTTATTAAATCCCACCAAAAAGATTTGATAAACTTATGTGTAAATTAATTATATAATATACCTTTGTACGCTCTTAAGAAAGAATAAAATGTCTGAGACAGAAAAAAGAGCAGGTCAAAATGCTATATCTGATTTAGGAATTAAAGATGCACTTGTGCATTGGAATCTCTCTCCAGAAGCACTTCAAAATCATGCAATAAATAAAGGACAGGCTCAATTAACCTCCCAAGGAGCTATTACTATTAATACCGGGAAATTTACTGGCAGATCTCCCCTAGATAGATTTATTGTAAAAGATTCAATAACACAAGATACAGTATGGTGGGGTGATATTAACATCCCTTTTAGTGAAAGTAAATTTGATCAACTTCATCAAAAAATAACAAAATATCTAAGTAATAAGGAACTCTTTGCAAGAGACTCTTATGCATGTGCAAATGAAAAACATAGATTAAACATTAGAATAATCAATGAGTATCCATGGAGTAATCTATTTGCCTATAATATGTTCTTAAGACCAACAAAAGAGGAGTTTAATAATTTTACTCATGAATGGTTAATTTTAAATGCTCCAGGTTTTCTTGCTGATCCTGAAGTTGATGGGACCAGACAAGAAA
>JAAZYM010000060.1 GCA_014239655.1 Flavobacteriales bacterium
ACAATTAATGTTAAAAATATAATTTTACCAGCTATAACTTTGGGTATACGTCCTTTGTCTGTGATTATTCAATTATGTAGAAGCTCATTATTAGATGTCCTGTCAATGGATTATATTCGTACTGCTAAGGCTAAAGGATTAAATAAGTTTCTTGTTGTCTTTAAACATGCACTTAGGAATTCTCTTAATCCTGTAATTACTGCAGTTTCAGGGTGGTTTGCTTCTTTATTAGCAGGCGCTGTATTTGTTGAGTATATCTTTGCATGGAATGGGTTAGGCAAAGAGATTGTAGATGCTTTAAATAATATGGATCTTCCTGTGGTTATGGGTTCAGTTATTTTCATATCGTTGATATTTGTTATTATTAATATATTAGTTGACTTAATTTATGCTTGGGTAGATCCTCGTGTAAGAATTGAATAAAATTATGAGAAATAAAATAGTAGTTGGTAATTGGAAAATGAATCTTGGAAGATCAGAATGTCATAAATTGGTTGATGATATTTTAGATTCTTTATCTGATAATAAAACTAAGATTGTATTTGCACCGCCATTTATATATCTAGATTATGTGTCGGGATTATGTTTAAATAGAGAGAACATGACTGTTGCTGCTCAGAATTGTAGTAGCTATGATAATGGTGCTTATACAGGGGAGATTTCTGCTAAAATGCTTAATTCTATTGAAGTTAGATATGTTATTCTTGGTCATTCAGAAAGAAGGCAATATTTTAATGATACAGATGAGGTGCTTAAAGAAAAGGTTGAGAGAGCAATAGATAATAATTTAACTGTTATTTTTTGTTGTGGAGAGGAGATTAGTCAAAGAGAATCTAATCAGCATTTCGATGTCATTAAACAACAGCTTGATTCAACAATATTTAAGCTTGATATTAATGATTTTAAGAATATTATTATAGCATATGAGCCAATATGGGCAATTGGTACAGGAAAAACGGCTAGTTCAGATCAAGCACAAGAGATGCACTCTTTTATAAGATCTTTAGTTAATAAGCGTTATGATAAGATAACAGGTACTAATACTTCTATTCTTTATGGAGGAAGCTGTAAGCCCGTTAATGCAAAAGATCTTTTTTCTAAGCCAGATATTGATGGAGGCTTAATTGGTGGTGCTTCACTAACATCAGATGATTTTGTTTCTATTATTAATTCTTTTTAATGGAATATACTGAACTAGATATTAGACTTAAAGATCCTAATCCATTTTCAGAAATTATTATTGCTAGATTAAATGATATAGATTTTGAGACTTTTTTAGAGGATGATAATGGGATTAAGTGTTATATAAAATCTGAGTCTTTTAATGAGGATAATATAAAATCTATTATAGATGTAGTCTCACAAAAGACTTCTTTGCAATATTCAATTAAAAAAATTCCTCAAAAGAATTGGAATGCAGAATGGGAAAAGAATTTCACCCCAGTAGTAATTAATTCAAGATGTGTAATTAGAGCTGATTTTCATTCTCCTTGTAAAGATGTTGAAGAAGAGATAATTATTAATCCTAAGATGTCATTTGGGACTGGTCATCATGAAACAACATTTTTGATGATTAATCAGTTGTATAGTATTAATTTAATTGATAAAAATGTTTTAGATATGGGGTCTGGAACAGGGGTTCTTTCTATTGCATCATCTAAACTAGGAGCAAAGAATATTACGGGGATTGATATAGATAAATGGGCATATGAGAATTCTATTGAGAATACAAGACTTAATAATATAGATAATATAAACTTTGTTTTAGGGGATGTAGATTCTTTAGATAATTTAATGTTTGATATTATTCTTGCAAATATTAATAGAAATATAATTTTAAGAGATCTTCCTGTTTATCATCAATCATTGTCAATAGATGGTGAGCTCCTAATAAGCGGTTTTTTATATGAGGATATCAAGATGATTTTAAGTAAGGCCAAGAAGCTAGGTTTTAAACTAATAAATAAAAAAAATAAAAATCAATGGTACATGCTACATTTAAGAAGATGAGATTTTCGGTTTTGTTAATATTTATGTTTTGTGTATTATCTTCAGATGCACAGAATAAGATTAGTGTATTTTCTGATGATTATACAACCTATTTAGATGAGTTAAATGTATTGATGAGTGCATCTAATAATTCAGAATTAAAAGATAATTATAAAAGATTTAAGAAGATTTCATCTAATAATTTTACTAGTTCACAGCAAGACTTGATAATTAGTATCTCAAATAGAATGCTTAATAAAAGATTAAAGGTGTCTAATCATTTTAATCATTTTATTTTATCTCTTACTTCTATAAAAGGCAATTCTTCAGTAGATGTTAATTTAGATAATTGGCTTGAAATTGTCACTGAAGTTATTGATGATTTTTCAAGTAAAAAATTGTTAATGTTTTTTTATTTTACTACTGAATTGGTAGAAAATAAGATTCTTAGAGAAACTAAAACTACTAGTTGGAAAACATCTTCAAGTGAGTATCTGTTTGGTGTTAATGATAAAGGGCCTTATGTTTACTTTCCTAAAAATTCTGATGTTATTTGCATGTCAGATGGAGGTAAATTAACTGTCTTAAATACTAATGGAAAATATTTTCCATTTCTCAATAAATGGGAAGGGTTTAGTGGTCAAATGAATTGGATACAAAAGGGTATAAGTTCTGACTCTATTTATGTTGATTTACAAGGATATAATATTGATACCCGATCAACTATAATAAAGGCCGATTCTGTTTCTTTAATTAACAAGTATTTTAATAAACCTTTAATGGGTGTTTTTACCGATAAGATAACTACTGGAAGGCAAGCAGATAATTATCCTAGTTTTATTTCTTATGATAAAGATATAGTAATTAAAGATGTTTACCCAGAGGTTGATTATAAGGGTGGATATAAGCTTCAAGGAAGTGATTTTATTGCAGATGGGGGTAAATATGCAGATGCAAAGCTTATTTTTAATAATAAAGGGAAGACTTTATTTGTTGCTAATGCAAATAGATTTATACTTGGTGGTGATGTGATTTCATCTAAACAAGTTGGTATTAAAATATATTTTGATAATGATTCTTTATATCATTCAAACTTAAAGTTTTCATATAATAATATAAAAAGAAAATTAAAATTAACTAAGAGCGGAAGATATCGATCACCAATGTTAAATACATACCACAAATTAAATATGGAGTTTGAATTGCTTGAGTGGGAGATTGATAAAAATATTATAACCTTTGGTTCATTGCCAGGAACTTCTATTTCAGAGGTGAGTTTTGAATCTATTGATATGTATTTGGAGACAAGATTTGATGAGTTGCAAGGAATAGACGCTGTTCACCCTTTAATATTAGTAGATAGATATGTGACTGAAAAAGAGGAGAAACAGTTTTATGTTGAGGATTTTGCTCGTTATGCTAAATTTCCTCTGGCGCAGATTCAAAGTTATTTAATGGATTTGGCTAATAAGGGGTTTGTTTTTTATGATTTTGGCGAGGAGCGTATTACTGTTCTTCCTAGTTTATCTAGATATGTTCTTGCCAAGTCAAAGCAAGGAGATTATGATGTGATTCAGTTTAACTCTAAGGTTAATGGTAATTCTTTAGTAATCGTTAATGCTGCTTTAAATATTCAATCAAAAGATTTAATTATAAGAGGAATAAATAAAATTGCCGTTAGTGACTCCCAAAAAGTTGCATTTTATCCACGAGGAGGAGAAGTAAAAATTTTGAAGAACAGAGATTTTGTTTTTAATGGTAGGGTTTTTGCAGGTAATGGTAGAGTTAATTTATATGGGAGAGATTTTCATTTTAAATATGATGATTTTAAAGTTGATCTTCAGCAGATTGATTCAGTACAATTATCTGTTCCATTAAAGCCATTAAGATTTGATCTTTATAATAATCCATTATTAACTAGAGTTAAAACTGTTATTGAGGCGGTTACTGGAGAATTAATTATTGATCATCCATCAAATAAATCAGGTCTTAGAAAGAATATGTTTTCACAATATCCAATTTTCAAAAGTTTTAACGATTCTTATGTCTATTATGATAGTCCAAAAATATTTAATGGTATTTATAAGAGAGATGCTTTTTCCTTTCATTTAGAACCTTTTACAATAGATAGTTTAGAGAGTTATAATGGTGATGGATTGTGGTTTGCGGGTACATTTAGTTCTTCAGATATTTTTCCAGTTTTTGATGACACCTTACGATTGAAGAATGATTATTCTTTAGGTTTCTCTAGAAAAACACCAATAGAAGGATTTCCTTTGTATAATGGTAAGGCAAGATATTTTAATGATATTTTATTAGGAAATGATGGTTTAAGAGGTAGCGGAAGGTTTGAGTATTTGTCTTCAGTAGTTCATTCTGATGATATAATATTTTATCCTGATTCAACAGATTTATTGTCCAATGCATTAACCATTAATGAAATTAATAAGGGAATTGAGTTTCCTCAGGTTTCAAATACAAAGGCTTTTTGTCATTTTGAGCCTTATTTAGATAAGTTAAATATTTATAAAACACATGATATGTTTAGTTTATATTCTGGTAAATCTAGTCTTGAGGGAGATATATTATTACAACCAATAGGTTTGACTGGAAATGGTATTATGAAGCTTGATTTAGCAGAGGTGTCATCTAATTTTTTCTCTTTTAATTCAAAATGGTTTAAAGCAGATACAGCAAATTTAAATGTTTTGGACAATACAAATTCTTTAGCTTTTAGTGCTCAGAATCTACGAGCAAATATCGATATTTCAGACAGAAAAGGTATTTTTTATTCTAATGGGATAGGTTCTTACGTGAATTTTCCAGCAAGTGAATATATATGTTATATAGATAAGTTAATATGGGAGATGGATAAAGAGCAATTAACCTTTAGTGAAGAAATTAATTCTAAAAATTCAGGCTCAAGATTTGTTTCTTTAAATTCTACACAAGATTCATTATCATTTGTTGCAAAGAATGCAGATTATAATCTTAAAGATTATATAATCAATGCTTATGGTGTTGATAGTATAAATGTTGCTGATGCTGTTATTTATCCTGATTCAGGATTCTTAACAGTTGAAAGGAATGCTAATATAAGACCTCTATCTAGTGCTAGATTAATTGTTGATCCTCTAGTTAGGTATCATAATTTTACTAATTCTACAATAGAGATTAATGGGGCTAACAGATATTCTGGATCAGGGGATTATGTATATATAGATGCTTTAGATAATAAACAAGATGTTTATTTTTCTAATATAAGTGTAAATGATGATACTATAACATATGCTACTGGATTGGTAGATGAAAGTAGAGACTTTAAAATTGGTAATAGATATAATTTTAAGGGAGAAGTACAGTTGTTAGGAGATCGGAAAAATTTAACTTTTAATGGCTTTTTTAAGACAAATCATAATTGTTTATCTTTTTCTAAAGAATGGATAAAATTTTCATCTGAGATTAATTCTTCAGGTATTTTATTCAAGATTAATGATGATCTGTATAATGATAAAGATGATAAGCTTTCTTCAGGGATTTTCTTTAGTAGAGATTCATCAATTTATTATTCAGCTTTTTTAAGTTCTAAGAAGAAAGCGATAGATCCTGATTTGTTTACTGCAAATTCAAATGTTTATTATAATCATCAGAATTCTTCTTTTATTGTTGGAGGTTTAGATTCTGTTTCAAATTATTTAGTTCTTGATAATAAGACATGTGCAGTGTCAGGAGCAGGCGCAGTAGATTTAAATTTAAATCTTGGAAGAATTAAAACAAAAACGGTTGGTAAAATTTCAAATATTGATAAAAATAATCTAAGTCTGGATGGTTTTTTAATGTTGGATTTTGATTTTTCAGAAAAGGCTATGGAGATTATGGCTCAGGATATCTTTTCAGCTCCTGGAGATGAAATGTTTGAATACACTCAAGATTATGCAGATAATCTATCAAGAATTGTAGGAAATGACCGTAAAGATGAATTAATGATTGACTTAGAGATGCATGATGCATTCGAAAAATTACCTAAATCAATGAGTTATACTCTGGCATTTACTGATATAAATTTAAATTGGGATAAGAAAAACAAATCATTTGTCTCTAAAGGTAATATAGGTATAGGTAGTATTGATAAGACACAGATAAATGGAATTTTAGAAGGCCATGTGTTAATTGAAAAAGGTAGGAATTCAGATATATTAACTATTTATCTACGAACAGAATTTTATGACGAATATTTCTTTGTGTACAAGAATGGTTTAATGAGAGCTATTTCTACAAATCCTGAGTTTAATCTTGCTATATCTGGAGTGAAAGATAAGAAAAGAAAATCTAAGTCAGTTCAGGGCGCTACTCCCTACAGGTATATGTTAGCTAATGAAGATGCTCCAGAGAAATTTTTAAAAAGAATGAAGAAACAATTCTAATTACTATATTAATTAGCTTTTATGGATCAATTATATTTATACCTTTTTATTCTTATTTCATATTTAACGGGTTCTTTTCCATCAGCAGTATTAATTGGTAAATTTTTTTACAAGAAAGATGTTAGAGAATTTGGAAGTGGAAATGCTGGTGCGACAAATACTTTTAGAGTATTAGGAACAAAAGCTGGAATTCCAGTTTTAATAATTGATGTTTTTAAAGGATGGTTATCAGTTAATTATATTTATTTAACAGATTTAGGATTTAATAATATAGACTTGTTTTTTCAGTATCAATTAGTTTTTGGTATTGCAGCTGTTCTAGGTCATCTTTTTCCTATTTATACAGGGTTTAGAGGAGGGAAAGGAATTGCTACTTTATTAGGTTTATTATTGGCAATTAATCCATATGCAGCATTGTTTTCTTGTATAGTTTTTGTTTTTGTTTTATTGGTTTCAAGATATGTTTTTTTTGCATCAATATTTTCATCTTTGGCTTTTCCAATATTTATTTATTTTTTCTCAGGCACAACTAATGTATCCTTAATTATATTTTCTATTTTTGTTCCAGTACTCACATTAATTACTCATCAAAAAAATATAGAAAGATTATTAAAGGGAGAGGAGGTTAGAGTTAAATTTAAATAGTTATTATATGTCTTTAGAATACAACAAGCAAAATAAAATTCATAAAAAAAGTGT
Source organism: Flavobacteriales bacterium (assembly GCA_014239655.1). Taxonomy (GTDB): domain Bacteria; phylum Bacteroidota; class Bacteroidia; order Flavobacteriales; family BACL11. Next base: position 7,113 of record JAAZYM010000060.1, read on the forward strand.
TGGTCATAAAACACTCTATCTTATTGATGATAGCTTTAATACTTTTGATCATGTTATTGATTGTCTTGTTGCAATTTGTGATCATTCTCCTATTCAGGCAGAACAATGTGCCCTCTTAACACATTATAATGGAAAATGTGATATCCTATGTGGTGAGATCTCTGAATTAAAACCATTTCAAGAAGACCTTGAGCTTTATGGTTTAAATGTTCAAATTTTATAATAATATAAAACATATGGCTCTGTAGCTTAACTGGATAGAGCACCTGACTACGGATCAGGAGGTTAGGGGTTCGAATCCCTTCAGAGTCACAAAAAAGCCCTTATGCTAATAATACTATACATAGTAGTATAAGTTTTCTTAATTTTCAATATAGATAGTTACTGATTTATTTAAATCCAATTGTGTAAGTATAGGATATTTTTGATTTTTATCAATCAATTCTATCCTACTTGTGTTTGGAGGAGAAGTTCCTAGGCTAGTTGCTTCTATAACAATTCTATTTTGACCTTCTAGTAGTTTATATTTAATTCTTTTAGATTTATTAGTAGTTTTATATTTATCTAAAATAAGATTATCATTAATTGATAAGTTAATTTCATCTCCATCTTCTTGATTGCTATCCCAAATTTTGATGGTTATATATTTTGAGGTCCAGTTAATATTGAAGCTATCACCATCTTTAAGAATTTTGGTTTTAGTTATTTCTTTTTTAGCTTCCTTCTTTTTTAGTTTGTCTATTTTCTTTTCAATCTTTTTAATTTTTTTTTCAATGAATAATTTTTCCATCAACATAATCTTTCCATTTGCACAAAAGGAGCTATCTAAAAAATTGCCTGTAAAATTCCCTTCAATTCTCTTTTTAGTAAATCGATTTTTTATTTTTAAATTCATCCTTATATAACAGAAGCTGTTTATTGGTTTTTCTGATTTTGTGTAAATTATTTGTGTTTCTTGAAGCTGGAATGTTTTGTCTTCTTTAAAATAGAGTCCTTGTATTTCGCTTTTTGTCTCATCTTCTGTGTCATGATTTGTCATGGAGTATCCTGACACTTTTCCGTCTTTCTCAATTAAATCAAGTGAAAAACTCATTGGAGCGTTGTTTTCTAAAATAATTGTTCCGAAATATTTGTGTTCCTTAATTTGAGCTGTAGTAAATTGAGATAATAGTATAGTGAATAGAAGAAATTTATATTTCATTAAAATTTATTTTGTTAAAGTTTCCTGAACTCATTAATAATAAATTAGTGTTATTATGATATACTTTCTTCAAATGTTTTTTAAGTTGATTATTATCTGTAATAATAGTAAGGTTTTTCTTGTTAAAAGCAAATCTAACATCATCTTTGCTTATTGGTTCAAGGCCTTTATGTTTTATTGCCTCTAAACTAAAATAAACTATAGCCTCATCAGCATCATTCATACTATTTTTATATTGTTGAAGGAAGTTTTTGTTTAAACTGCTAAATGTATGTAGTTCCATACAAGCAATCAGTTTTCTTTCTTTAAACTGCATTTTCACAGCTTTAATAGTTGCTTTTAATTTTGACGGTGAATGAGCAAAATCTTTGAATATAGCAGAGTTATTATCATTTCTCAAAAGTTCAAGTCTATTTGATGCGCCAGCAAATGTTTTAATCTGATTCATAAAATCTTTATTTGAAACTCCTAATTCATAACAAACCATCTTTGCAGCATTAAGGTTTTGAAGATTGTGGTCTCCAAAAATTTTTAGTGGTATATCATTCAAGTATGTTATGCCATTTTGTATTGAGTGATCTGGTGTTGAATATCCTATTGTTTTGCAATTTTCTCCTTCAATAATTAATTTTAATAGTTCAGAATCTTCTTCGCAATAGATTAAACAGTCAGAAATCAGATTTTTAAAAACTCTAAACTGATCTACATAATTTTCAAATGTTGGAAAAACATTTATGTGGTCCCATGCAATACCACTAATAACACCAATATTTGGTTTATACAAGTGGAATTTCGGTCTTCTATCAATAGGTGAAGATAGATACTCATCTCCTTCTAAAATTATAATTGGAGCATGGTCAGTTAATTTAACCATAACATCAAAGCCTTTTAGTTGTGCTCCAACCATATAATCACATTCAATATTTAGATGCTGAAGAACATGTAAAATCATTGCAGTGATTGAGGTTTTTCCATGACTTCCTCCAATTACGACTCTTTTCTTTTTTTTGCTTTGTTCGTAAATATATTCTGGATAGGAATATATGTTTAGGTTTAATTCTCTTGCTTTCAATAATTCAGGATTATCTTCTTTAGCATGCATTCCTAAAATAATTGCATCGATATCTTTAGTTATGTTTTTTTCATACCATCCTATCTTTTTAGGTAGTAGTCCTTTCTCAGATAATCTGCTTTTTGATGGTTCAAAAATTTGATCGTCAGAACCAGTTATGCTATAACCTTTATAATGCAGAGCTAAGGCAAGGTTATGCATAGCACTTCCGCCAATTGCTATTAAATGAATTTTCATTTTATCTAAATATTTGCTTTTTAAATTTATCATATAATTCAACTTTATTACTTTTGGTAGGATAAAATTTACTAACATGAAATTGTATACAATAGATACGGGTTATTTTAAATTAGATGGTGGAGCTATGTTTGGTGTTGTTCCTAAGGTTTTATGGAGTAGGACAAATCCTGCTGATGAAAATAATTTATGTCCTTGGGCTATGAGATCATTATTGATTGAAGATGGAGATAGACTCATATTGATTGATAATGGAATTGGTGATAAACAAGATGATAGGTTTTTAAGACATTATTATCTTCATGGTCATGATACACTTGATAAATCATTGAATAGACATGGGTTTTTACCAGAAGATATTACGGATGTTTTTTTAACGCATCTTCATTTTGATCATTGTGGAGGGAGTGTTAAGTGGAATAAGGATAGGACAGGATTTGAGATGGTATTTAAGAATGCTAGGTATTGGAGCAATAAAGTTCATTGGGAACATGCATTAAATTCTAATTATAGAGAAAAAGCATCTTTTTTAAAAGATAACATCCTGCCTATACAGGAAAGTGGTAATTTAAATTTTATTGATAGAGAAAAAAAGTTTTTAGATTTTATTGATGTGCTTTTTGTGGATGGTCACACCGAATCACAGATGATACCTCATATTAAATATAAGAACCAGACTATAATATTTGCAGCAGATTTACTTCCCAGTACTGGACATGTTCCTTTAGCATATGTTATGGGTTATGATATTCAACCATTAAAGACATTAAATGAGAAGAAAGATTTTTTATTAGATGCTGCGAATAATAAGCATATTATCTTTTTACAGCATGATAACTATAATGAATGTTGTACAGTTAAATTGTCTGAGAAGGGAGTGGTGTTAGATCAGACTTTTAGATTGTCTGATATATTATAATTTATATTACTTTAAGTCTCTATATAGTTTTTCTGCACCAATCCATATTAATATTATTGGCCAATATGTAGTAATAAGGTGAGTGATAGAAATATTAATATGTCCTAGATTGTCAAGTAAGAATAATACGCCGGTAACCATAAGAAGGACTGATAAGCCAATACTTTTTTTCATCTTTTAAAATTTAAGTGGAACTAATATTTATTTTTGTATAAAAATAAATAAAATAAATGTCAGAAGATAAAAAAGTTATTTTTTCAATGGTAGGGGTCTCAAAATCATTTAATAATAACAATAAGCAAGTGTTAAAAGATATTTATTTGTCTTTTTTCTATGGGGCAAAGATTGGTATAATAGGTCTTAATGGTTCTGGGAAGTCAACATTATTAAAGATAATTGCTGGATTAGATAAATCATTTCAGGGAGAGGTTCATTTCTCAGATGAATATAATGTGGAATACTTAGAGCAAGACCCAAAGTTAGATGAGACTAAAACTGTTATAGATATTGTAAAGGAAGGCATGCAAGAGTCTGTAGATGTGTTAAATGAATATAATGCAATAAATGAAAAATTTGCTTTACCAGAGTATTATGAGGATACTAATAAGATGGAAGAGTTGATGAGAAAACAGGGAGAGTTACAAGATCAGATTGATGCCCTTGATGCTTGGGATCTTGACACTAAATTAAATATTGCAATGGATGCATTAAGATGTCCAGAATCAGACACAAGTATTTCTGTTTTATCAGGAGGGGAAAGAAGAAGAGTTGCTTTATGTAGGTTATTACTCAAAGAGCCTGAAATTTTATTGCTTGATGAACCAACAAATCATCTTGATGCTGAGTCTGTTATGTGGTTAGAACAACATCTTTCTAAATATAAGGGAACAGTTATAGCAATTACTCATGATAGATATTTTCTTGATAATGTTGCTGGATGGATTCTTGAACTTGATAGAGGAGAAGGTATTCCATGGAAAGGTAATTATTCATCATGGCTAGATCAAAAATCAAAAAGATTAGCAAAGGAAGAAAAAGTTGAAAGCAAGAGAAGAAAAACACTTGAAAGGGAGTTAGAATGGGTAAGAATGTCTCCTAAGGGTAGGAGAACAAAGTCAAAGGCGAGGCTTAATAATTACGAGCAATTGCTTCAAGATAATTCTAAAGATAAAGAAGAAAAAATAGAATTATATATTCCTCCAGGTCCTAGGTTAGGTAATAATGTTATTGATGCGATAAATGTTTCAAAAAGTTTCGATGATAAATTATTATATGATAATTTAGAATTCAAGCTTCCACCAGCTGGTATTGTTGGAATTATAGGTCCTAATGGAGCTGGAAAAACAACATTATTTAGAATGATAATGGATCAGGAAAAGGCTGATAGTGGAGTTTTTAAGGTTGGAGAAACTGTTAAGATAGCTTATGTTGATCAACAACATGCGGAGATTGATTTAAATAAAACTATTTGGGAGCAAATAACAGAAGGGCAAGAACAAATTAATGTGGGAGGGAAGCTTATGAATTCTAGAGCTTATGTAGCAAAATTTAATTTTAATGGATCAGATCAAAACAAGAAGGTTGGAGTTTTGTCTGGTGGAGAAAGGAATAGATTGCATCTAGCTCTTACTCTAAGAAAAGAAGCTAATGTGTTGCTTTTAGATGAGCCAACTAATGATCTGGATGTTAACACTTTAAGAGCTTTAGAAGAGGGTTTAAATAATTTTGCTGGCTGTGCAGTAATTATTTCACATGATAGATGGTTCTTAGATAGAGTATGTACTCATATATTAGCTTTTGAGGGTAATTCTAGTGTATATTATTTTGAAGGTAGTTATTCAGATTATGAGGAAAATAAAAAGAAAAGAATCGGCGATATATCTCCAACAAGAATAAAGTATAAAAAACTTAAGCGTTAGATTTATTTTGGAGCTAATTTTATCAAGATCAAAGCTATTATTGTAAATATAATATTTGGAATCCATACTGCAATAACAGGAAGTAAATTACTATTTGTTGCAAAAGTTGTTGAGATTTGCATAAATAGAATATAGCCAAAGCTAAGAATTAATCCAATACTAAGAGGAACTCCTGCTCCGTTTCGTCTTCTTTTTGATCCAATTGAGACAGCAATTATTGTTAATATAATTGTAGAGAAAGGATTTGCTAATCTCTTGTGTTTTTCTATTTTATGGAAGATTATCTGTGCTGTCCCTTTTATCTCTTCTTGTTTTATAAATCGATTTAGTTCTATCATATCCATTGTTTCAACTAGGTTCGTGTTTTTAGAAAAGTCTATTGGTTTCAGATTGATTAGTGTGTCTAAATTTTTTCCTTTAATTATTTTTTCATCTTTCTCATTATAGATTCGAATAAAGTAATCTTTAATATTCCACTTATTATTTGTTGTGTCAAATTGGATGTAATTTGCACTAAGTTTAGATTGTAGGATGTTATTATGAAAGTTTTCGAGTGTAAATTTATAACCAATATCTTTAGCTTTATTATAACTTTCTACATATATGTATTGGTCCTGTTTTATTTGTAAGTGTATATTTTTAACTCTTTGATTTTTTCTTTTTCTAAGATATTTTTTTTCAAAATCAATTCGTTCTTTGTTATTTTGAGGGATAATAAAATTACCTAGTACAAATGAAATTATTGCTAGAAAAGCGGCGGAGATTATAAATGGTCTTAATAATCTTGAAAAACTCATACCACTATTTAGAATTGCAATTATCTCACTATTATTAGCCATTTTAGAGGTAAAATATATGACCGAGATAAATATAAATAATGGGCTAAAGAGATTGATAAAATATGGGATGAAGTTAAGGTAATAGTCAAAAATTATCTTGTTTAATTCTACATCACTTCTAAGAAAGTCATCAATTTTTTCAGAAATATCAAAAACAATAACAATTAATAATATAAGAGATATTGTAAAAAAGAATGTGCTTAAAAAATTCCTAATGATATACCAGTCAAACTTCTTCATTATATTCTATTGTCTAGTTTTTTTACCATTTTGTTTTTCCAATTAGTAAAGGTGCCACTTTTTAGATGTTTTCTACTTTCTTCCATTAACCACATATAGAATCTTATATTGTGGAGAGTAGCAATTTGTTTGCCTAAAAGTTCATTATTTGTAAATAGATGTCTAAGATATGCTCTACTATATTGTTTATCTACAAATGAAGTGCCATTTGGATCAATTTGAGAGAAATCTTTTTTCCATTTTTTGTTTTTAATATTTATTGTCCCCTCAGATGTAAATAACATTCCATTCCGTGCATTTCTACTTGGCATCACACAATCAAACATATCTATTCCTAATGCAATATTTTCAAGTAAATTAGAGGGGGTTCCAACCCCCATAAGATATCTAGGTTTTTCTTCAGGCAATATGTTACTTACTATCTCTGTCATTTCATACATTAAGTCATGTGGTTCTCCGACAGAGAGTCCACCTATAGCATATCCATCTTGATTATAACTTATGATTTTTTCGGCAGATTCTTTTCTAAGATCTTTATATATGCTTCCTTGTACAATTGGGAAAAGAGATTGTGTGTGATTGTACTTTTTATTTGTTATTTCAAATCTTTTGCAACATCTTTTAAGCCATCTATGGGTCATATGCATAGATTTTTTTGCATATTCATAATCACAAGGATAAGGTGTGCATTCATCAAATGCCATTATTATATCAGCCCCAATTATTCTTTTAATATCGATAGCATATTCTGGAGTGAAAAAATGTCTAGATCCATCTATATGTGATTGGAATTTCACGCCTTTTTCTGAGATTTTTCTAGTGTTTGATAGAGAGTATACTTGGTACCCTCCACTATCTGTTAGCATTGGTTTTTCCCAACCAATAAATTTATGTAATCCCCCAGCGTCTTTAATTATATCAAGACCAGGTCTTAAATATAGATGATATGTGTTTCCTAGAATGATTTGTGCTTTTGTATCAGTATTTAGTTCATTTTGGTGAACTCCTTTTACACTTCCAGATGTTGCAACAGGCATAAAGATAGGAGTCTCTATTTTCCCATGACTTGTTGTGATTTCACCTAGTCTTGCTTTAGATTTAGGGTCCTTTTGTTTTAAAATAAACTTCATATCAACAAAAGTAACCTAATTTGACATTTGCTTATATTTTAATAGTATAAATCTAGTGAGATATTATTACTTTTGTTTTAGTAATTACTGATGCTATCGCTTCATTTATGAAGAGGAAAGTCCGGACACTAAAGAGTAACATAGCGGATAACATCCGTCCAGTGTAAACTGAGGACAAGTGCAACAGAAAGAATGTACAGTTAGGCTGTAGTGAAATCATGTAAACTCTATGTGGTGCAATGCCATGTATACCAGGATTAAAGGATTACTCGTCTTTTCTTGGGGGGTAGGCAGCTTGACATAAAAGGTAACTTTTATGCTAGATAAATGATAGCACCTTTGATAAGGAACAGAATCCGGCTTATGTGTAATTACTATTTTAAGCCGACACTTAGGTGTCGGCTTTTTTTATATTTGTTATATGAATAGGTTTTTTCTTTTTTCTTTCTTTTTAATATGCATGTCTTCTAATGCTCAAGACACTCTTCTTCCAATGGTACAATTAGATGATGTGCTTATATCTGAAGAAAATAATGGTTTTTCAGTTGCAGACTTTATAGGATATGTTAAAAAAGACACTACTTTTTATCTTGGCTTTAAACATTTAAGGTATTATCAGCATAAGTATTCTAGTGAATTAAATATTTATAATAAAAAAAACATTAAGATTGGTAGTTTAAATAGAATTGGACAACATTTTTCACAAGATAATAAAGCCTGGGTTTTAGATGATTCTACATATTTTTCTGGAAAGATATATAAGAGAAATGGGGATTATAAATATTATACGACAGAGGCATTTGATGAAGTTTTTTTCCCTGAGGACACTATAGATGTTTCTTTAGAAATTAGTGAAGAGAAAGGAAATGATGAGAGTCAAAATATGAGAGATGCAAAAACTATTGGTTTCTCAATAGGAACAGATAATGTTGAACAATCAAAAGGAGGAGCGAGTAAGAAACTTGCAATTTTTGATATTGACATGCAGAAATATTATGATTATATAATTGGAGACACAACATATAATAATATTCCATGCTATGTTTTTACTGTTAGAGTAAAGGAAGGTCTAAATAAAAATCAGAAAGGAAAAGCTTTAATAAGGAAAGTGTTGTCATATTTTGATAAGTCAAATTTTAATGTTGTCTATAGAGAGTATAAGTTTGTTTATAGTAATTGGTTAATAAGCTTAGACATGGATGTTGTTGTTTCCCTAGATTATGTGAATAATATACATGTTCCAACTTATATTAGTTATTCTGGTTTTTGGAAAGTCTTGTTTTTTAAAAAAGAACGAGCAAATTTTAGATTAAAACTCTTTGATTATCAAATCAAATAAGTTAATTAATTTACAGAAAATAATTATAAAAATGTTTTGAATTAAGTAAAAACAGATTAAATTTGCTGCCAGAAATAGATTAAATTAGAAATTATGCCAAAAAGAACGTTTCAGCCATCAAATAGAAAAAGAAAAAACAAGCATGGTTTTATGGATAGAATGTCTTCATCTGATGGTCAAAGAGTTATTTCAAGAAGAAGATCAAAAGGAAGAAAGAGGTTGACTGTGTCTGACGAAATTGGTCATAAATAAATTGATCTTAAATTAAAATATAAGTGTTGCATTGCAACACTTTTTTTTTGATTTTTTTGAAAAGTTATGAATTAGTAAAAGCGTTCCAATTAACAAAAAATGTAAATTCGCAATAATCAAAAATATATATGCCAAAAAATAATTCAATTAAATCAATCCTAATCATAGGAAGTGGGCCAATTGTTATTGGACAAGCTTGTGAATTTGATTATTCTGGTTCTCAAGCCGCAAGATCACTCAGAGATGAAGGAATAGAGGTCTCTTTAATTAACTCAAATCCAGCAACAATAATGACTGATAAGGTTGTTGCTGATCATGTGTATTTAAAACCTTTAACTCTTCAGTCGATTATAGATATATTAGAAGAAAGAGATATAGACGCTGTTCTACCTACAATGGGTGGACAAACAGCTTTAAACTTATGTATTGATGTTGATGAAAAAGGGATTTGGAAGAAGTATAATGTAGATATAATTGGTGTTGATATAGATGCTATACATATCACTGAGGATAGAGAGCAGTTTAGGAAGTTAATGAATAAAATTGATATCCCTGTAGCTCCAGCAAGAATTGCCACTTCTTTTTTACAAGGTAAGGAAATTGCTCAGGAATTAGGTTTTCCGTTAGTTATCAGACCATCTTTTACTCTCGGTGGGAGTGGAGCTTCATTTGTTCATACTAAAGAGGAATTTGAAGAATTATTATCAAAAGGATTACATGCATCACCTATTCATGAAGTTTTAATTGATCAGGCAGTTGTTGGATGGAAGGAGTATGAGTTAGAGTTATTAAGAGACGATAATGATAATGTTATTATTATTTGCAATATTGAAAATTTAGACCCAATGGGAATTCATACTGGAGATTCTATCACAATAGCACCAGCGATGACACTATCTGATTCTGTTTACCAGAGAATGAGAACTATGGCTATCAAGATGATGCGTTCTATTGGTGAGTTTGCAGGAGGGTGTAATGTTCAATTTGCTGTAAGTCCAGATGAGAATGAAGATATTATAGCTATTGAGATTAATCCAAGAGTATCTAGATCTTCAGCTTTAGCATCAAAGGCAACAGGATATCCGATTGCAAAGATTGCTTCTAAATTAGCAATTGGTTATACATTAGATGAGCTTAATAATCAGATTACAAAAAACACATCTGCATGTTTTGAGCCTACATTAGATTATGTTGTTATTAAGATTCCGAGATGGAATTTTGATAAATTTAAAGGTTCTGATACGACATTAGGTCTCCAAATGAAATCTGTTGGTGAAGTGATGGCAATTGGCAGGTCTTTTCAAGAAGCATTACAAAAAGGTTGTCAGTCTTTAGAAATAGGTCGTAATGGTTTAGGAGCTGATGGGAAGGAAATTACAAATCAAGATGAGATTCTTAATAGATTGCAATATCCAAGTAGTGATAGAATTTTTAGAATATATGATGCATTTAGAATAGGGATTCCAATTCAAAGGATACATGATATTACTAGAATTGATTTCTGGTTCTTACGTCAAATAGAGGAATTAGTTGTTTTAGAAAATGAAATTAAAAGATATTCTGTTGAATCAATTTCAAAAGATCTTCTCCTTGAAGCTAAAATTAAGGGTTTTGCTGATCGTCAGATAGCTCATCTACTTAGGTGTCTTGAGAGTAAAGTTTTTAATCTAAGGAATTCAATGAAAATTAATAGGGTATATAAATTGGTTGATACATGTGCTGCTGAATTTGTTGCTAAAACACCATATTATTATTCTACTTTCGAGATGGATAAAGAAGTAGATGGAGAAAGGTTTGCAGAAAACGAAAGTATATCCTCTAAAAAAGAGAAAATAATTGTTTTGGGTTCTGGACCAAATAGAATAGGTCAAGGTATTGAATTTGATTATTCTTGTGTACATGGTGTTTTAGCCGCAAAAGAATGTGGTTATGAAACAATAATGATTAATTGTAATCCTGAAACAGTTTCTACTGATAACGACACAGCAGATAAGTTATATTTTGAACCTGTCTTTTGGGAACATATATATGATATTATTCTTCATGAGAAACCACTTGGAGTAATTGTCCAGCTTGGTGGTCAAACAGCATTAAAGTTATCAGAGAAGCTAGAAAGATATGATATTAGAATTATGGGAACATCTTATAAAGCATTAGATGTTGCGGAAGATAGAGGAAGATTTTCTGAGATGTTGTTAGATAATAATATTCCATTCCCTGAGTTTGCTGTTGCTCAAACAGCTGAAGAAGCTATAAAAATATCAAAAGATTTAAATTTTCCAATCCTTGTTAGGCCTTCATATGTTCTTGGAGGGCAAGGAATGAAAATTGTGATTAATGAAGATGAACTTGAACATCATATTATTAATCTTCTAAAAGATATACCAGGAAATAGAGTCTTGCTTGATCATTATTTAGATAATGCAATAGAAGCTGAGGCTGATGCCATTTGCGATGGTAAGAATGTTCGAATTATTGGTATCATGGAACATATTGAACCTTGTGGAATACATTCTGGAGATTCATATGCAGTTTTACCCACTTTTGATTTAAGCGATAATGTTCGACAGCAAATAATCGATATAACAAATACAATAGCTGTTGCTTTAGAAACAGTAGGGCTAATTAACATTCAATTTGCTATTAAAGACGAGGTTGTATACGTAATTGAAGCAAATCCAAGAGCTTCTAGAACAGTGCCGTTTATTGCTAAGGCATATGATGAGCCATATGTGAACTATGCTGCAAAAGTTATGTTAGGACAAAATAAAGTTACGGATTTTGAGTTTAATCCAAGTAAAGGAGGATATGCTATAAAGGTACCTGTTTTTTCATTCAATAAATTTCCGAATGTAAATAAAGAATTAGGACCTGAAATGAAGTCTACTGGAGAAAGCATCTATTTTATAGATGATTTAATGGATGATTATTTTTTAAAAGTTTATTCTGAGAGAAATTTATATCTAAGTAAATAAATGTTAATTGGTTTATTAAAGTTTTTATTTTGGTTCTTTGTAATTTCATATTTAATTAGGTTTTTAGGAAGAGTTTTTCTTCCTATCATGTTAAAGAGATTTATAAATAAATCTTCAGAAAAGTTTAAACAGCAGTACGATAATATGGATACTCATAGTAATAATAAGGAGGGTGAAGTTACTATTGAAAGTAATAAAACATCTTCAGATTCTTCAAATGATGTTGGTGATTATGTAGATTTTGAAGAAGTTGATGAATAAATAAAATATTATGAATTATACAAATATCAAGCCACACGCCATTATTATTTTACTTTTTATTTTAGTTTCATTTACATATTTCACACCACTTTTAGAAGGCAAACGTATAGATGGACATGATGTTAAAACCTGGATAGGTATGTCTAAGGAGCTTAAAGATTATAGAGAAAACACAGGTGAAGAAGCTTTGTGGACAAATTCTTTGTTTTCTGGGATGCCTGCTTATCAAATTTCTGTAAAATACACTTCTAATTTAGTAAGATATATTGATAAAATTATTTCGTTAGGATTTCCAAGACCAGCTAGTCTCTTGTTTTTGTATCTTTTAGGGTTTTATTTTCTCTTAATTTCATTAAATATTGACTATAGAATTGCTGCTATTGGTGCTTTTGCTTTTGCATTTTCGTCCTACTTCTTTATTATTATTCAAGCTGGTCATATGACTAAAGCTCATGCTTTAGCATATTTACCTATGGTAGTTGCATCTGTTTTATATACTTATAGAGGAAAAATTTTATTGGGTGGTGCATTGACTTCTTTAGCTGTTGCATTAGAGCTTTATGCAAATCATTATCAGATTACTTATTATCTAATACTTATTCTGTTAATTATAGGTTTTTCGCAGTTTTATAAGTGCTTTAAGGATAATAATTTGCCTTCTTTTTTTAAGCGAACAGGTGTTTTAATACTTGCTGCAATTCTAGCTGCAGGAACTTCATATACTAGGCTTAAAACTACAACAGATTATGGGAAAGAGACTACTAGAGGAAAATCTGAACTCACTAATAATTTAGATAATAAAACTAAGGGATTAGATAAAGATTATGCTACTCAGTGGAGTTATGGTATTGCTGAATCTATGACTCTCTTAATTCCTAATTTTCATGGCGGAAGTAGTGTTAATAGTGTATTATCTCTAGAAGATTCTGAAACATTAGATTTCTTACGAAAATTTAAAAGCAGGAAATTAGCAAATGCTCTACAATATAAAGCAAGTTCTTATTGGGGAGAACAACCAATTGTTTCTGGACCTACATATGTAGGTGTAATCGTAATCTTTCTCTTTATTCTTGGTCTATTTTTAGTTAAATCTGAACTTAGAATATGGGTGCTATTAGCTACTATAATGTCATTGATGCTTGCTTGGGGAAAGAATTTTATGCCATTAACAGAGTTCTTTTTAGATTATTTTCCTGGATATAATAAGTTTAGAGCTGTTTCAATGATTTTAATAATTGCTGAATTTACTATTCCTCTTTTAGGTTTTGTTGCTTTAAATAGATTTTTAGATAAGAATAATGATTCTATAATTTCAAAGGAAAAGGTCTTGAAATATTCATTTTATATTACTGGAGGAGTAGTGCTTTTATTTGCTCTAACTCCTTCAATTTTTTTAGACTTTTTATCTGAAAAAGACATTTCTCCAATAGCGACTGGAGTAAAAATCCCTAATGGTTTTTTAGATAGTCTAGCTTCTGATAGATCATCTTTATTAGTTGCAGATGCTTGGAGATCATTTATGTTTATCTTATTAGCTTTTGGTGTTCTGATGTTATACTTAAAAGAGAAAATAAAGAAACAATATGTAATTATTTTAATTGGAGCTTTAGTTGTTTCTGATATGTGGAATATTAACAAACGTTATCTGAATGATGATAGTTTTGTAAGGAAAAACAAAATTAAGGTACCTTACAAACCGACACAGGCTGATAATTTTATATTAAAAGATAAAGACCCTAACTTTAGAGTGTTTAATCAAAGTGTTAGTACATTTAATGATGCTAGCACATCTTATTTTCATAAGTCTATAGGTGGTTATCATGGTGCTAAACTAAAAAGATATCAAGAACTTATTGAATTTCATATATCTAAGGGAAATATGGATGTATTAAATATGTTAAACACCAAGTATTTTATTGCTCAGGATCGCAGGGCTCAGTTAAATCCTACAGCCTTAGGGAATGCTTGGTTTGTAGAAAATGTTACTATTGTTAAAAATGCTGATGAAGAAATCACTGCGCTTGGAAATTTTGATCCTTCTAAAACTTTAATTGTTGATGAAAGATTTAGAGATAATTTGATTAAAATTAATGATTTTAATAATCTCTGTACAATAAAACTAGAAACATATAAGCCTAACTATTTAAAATATAATTCGGATAATGAGAATGAGGGATTGGCAGTATTTTCAGAGATATATTATAAAGATGGTTGGAATGCTTATATTGATGGTGTAAAATCAGATTATTTTAGAGTAAATTATGTGTTAAGAGGAATGAGTATTCCTGCTGGAAAGCATATCGTGGAATTTAAGTTTGAGCCATCAGTTTTTGTTAATGGTGAGAGAATATCATTGGCATCATCAATTATCTTACTTCTTATTTTATTTTTTGTTTCTTACAGGGAGTTGAAATTACAATGAAAAACATCTTAATTGTTTCCTATTATTGGCCTCCTAATACAGGTTCCGGTGTACAAAGATGGCTCAAGTTTAGTAAGTACTTAAATAAATTTAATTGGAATCCAATCATTGTAACTCCTAAGAATCCATATATTGAATTGCAGGATAAAGAGTTAGAGAGTGAAATATCGAAAACTGTTGAAGTTTTAAAGTTTCCTATTTGGGAGCCGTACTCTCTAAAGGATATTTTTTTTGGAGGAAGAAAAAAACCACAAACTTCAGGGTTGATATCAAAAGATAAATCATTAATAGATATTTGTTTAAATTGGATTAGAGGTAATTTTTTTATACCAGACCCAAAGAAATATTGGGTTAAGCCGACAGTTAAATCACTTAAAGAGCTTATTAATAATAAAGAAATTGATTATATAATATCTACTGGCCCACCACATTCAATGCATTTAGTTGCTCTTGAATTAAAGAAAATGTTTAAGCATCTTAAATGGATTGCTGATTTTAGAGATCCTTGGAGCAAGCTAGATATATTAGATGATTTTAATTTAACTAAAAGGTCTAAAAGAATTCATAGGAGATTGGAATCAGAAGTGTTAAAGAATGCAAATCTGATTTTAACTGTTAGTGAATCTTGGGCAGATGATTTTAGAAATTTAGGAGCTAAGGATGTTAAGGTAATTACTAATGGTTATGATCATGAAGATTTCAAAGAATTTAAATCAATTGAATCTAATAAGTTTATAATTGGTCATTATGGTATAATAAATCATTTAAGAAATCCTTCTAATTTATGGAAATCATTAAATGATCTTTGTGCTAAGAATATAGATTTTAATAATAATTTAGAAATCAGATTATCAGGAAATATTGATAATAATGTTTCAGATGAGATAATTACTTATCCTTATTTAAGAGATAAATTAAAATTATTAGGTTTTTTAAATCATAAAGAGGTTTTAAAAGAATATTCTAAAACTTCTGTATTGTTGCTTTTGTTATTTAATTCTGAAAGTGGACAGGGAAATTATCCTGGAAAATTATTTGAATATCTAGCTACGAAGAAACCTATTTTAGCATTTGGACCAAAGAAAAGTGATGTCAAGTCATTTTTAGATGAGGGTTACGGGCTATATCATCCATATGATATGAATACTGAAGAAATTAATAAGTCTATACTTGGATTTTTTAATAATACATCTAATTTTAAAAATATTGATGAGAATAAGTTTTCAAGAATTAATTTGACATCTGATTTAGTAGCAATTTTAAATAATTTGTAATGGGAATAGTACGTAATCAAAGTATTAAAAATTCAATTAGTTTCTATATTGGAATGACTATTGGGGCTATTAATACTATTATTATTTATCCAAATGTTTTTAAAGATAATCCTGAGCATTTTGGTTTAATACAGATATTAATTGCTTATGCAATTGTAGTTTCTACATTTACAACTTTAGGTGTCCCTAAAACATTTGTCAGGTTTTTCCCCGCTATTAAAGAGAAGGGTCAATTGTATTTCTTGAGTTTTATTACTCCTCTTTTAGGTTTTTTCTTTGCTTCACTTTCGTATTTTCTGTTTAAAGAACAGATATTTGAGTTGTTGAATGCTAGTAGTCTATTAAAGGATAATTTCTTCTATATTTTTTTGTTGGTCTTTTTTATAGGTTTTTATGATGTGTTAACTTCAATTTCTAGATCCTTTTTAAGAGCCACAACTCCTGTTTTTATCAATGAAGTTTTCCTGAAGTTTTATAGTATGTCTATTTTGTGTCTTCACTGGTCTGGTTATATTGATTTTACTACTTTTTTACAGATATACTTGTTTGGCTACATTCTGAAATTTATTATTTTATTACTAATTCAGTTTTTTAATAATCAATTTACATTTTCTATTTCAGTAAAAGATTTACAGCTAAAAGAAATTCTTAGTTATGGCGTGTATGTTTTGGTTGGTGGAGTCTCAATAATATTAGTAACTAGGATTGATATGATGATGCTTGGATCAATGCTTGAAGATGGAACTGGGGAAGGCTTAAAACAGATAGCATTTTATACTGTGGCTTTCTTTATCGGTAATGCGATAATTGTACCTGCAAAATCTATTGCCTCAATATCTGTTCCTCTTATAGCTAAAGCTTGGGAAGAAAAAGATCTAGATGCAATTCAAGATATTTACTCTAAGTCTTCGATAAACCAGTTAATAATTGGAGGTGTATTTTTCTTGTGTATTTGGCTTAATATTGATGAGGTTTTTTCACTATTACCTGAAAATTTCCGGGCTGGAAAGTGGGTTGTTTTTTATATAGGTTTTTCTCAATTAATTAACATGGTAAGTGGTCTAAATGCTCAGATAATTATTAATTCAAAATATTATAGATATGATTTGATTACAAGTGTTTTTCTGGTTTTTGTAACTATTTTAACTAATTTTCTACTCATACCTAAATATGGAATTAATGGAGCAGCAATGGCAACGGCAATTTCTATTTTATTATTTAATCTTATCAGATTAATTTTGATAAAAGTAAAAATGAATATGCATCCTTTTAGTTTACAGTCTATTTATACTATCTTATTGCTTCTTGGAATATATTTTATTATTTCTTTTATTCCTAATTTCGGTTATGCGTTTTTAGATATTATTTGCAAATCAATAGCTGTTTTTGTGCTATTTATACCGTCATTAATTTATTTAAATCTATCAGAGGATATTAATAAGACTATAATTGAGCTTTCGAATAGTATTTTTAGGAAATGATTAAAGTTAGCATAATATTAACAACGTATAATTCTGGAAATCAAATTCTAGAGGTAATTAATTCTATTAAAAATCAGGATGGTATAAACACGGATTTTAAGATGGAATTGATTATTGTAGATGATTGCTCTACCGATAACACAATTGAACTCCTTAGATCAGGCAATATACCGTTTATAAGTACAAACAGCAATTCAGGAGGACCAAACAGAGGTAGAAATATTGCTCTTAAAAAATGTAATGGAGATTTTATTTGTGTCGCTGATCATGATGATGTTTGGTTTCCAAATAAAATTTCAGAATTGTTAAAAGTATCTGATGTTGCCCCAATTATTACTTCTGGATACACTTTGTCTGATGCAATTAAGAATAGGCACATAGAAAGAATAAACACATCCTCTGATTCATTTATTTTTTATGATAATAATATTACATTTTTTTCAAAACTTACAAAAAACAAGATTACTCAACAAACCTATTTAGGAAGCATCATGTTTTCATCTTCTTTAAAACATATTTTATTTGAAGAAGAGTATGGTATGATTGATTTTGATTGGGTGTTAAGGCTTTTTCATAATAATTCTTCTGTAGAGATTTGTAAATCATTGTATTTGAGGAAGGTTGAAATAAAGAACTTATCTTTAGATGAGGGTTATAGGATAAATGATTACAAATATTCTATGGAAAAAGTCTCTGATTTTTCAGAGCTATATCCTTCTCAAGTCAAAATCTCTAAGAAAAGAATTAATGGAAGTATGGGAAGGTATTATTATTTGATGGGAGATATGAAAAATGCAAGAAAGTATCTTATGAAATCAACCATCAATTTAACAAGTATTTTGTATCTTATTACTACTTTTGTAGGGCATAAATTTGTTAGAAAGCACTTTAATATATTCGGATAGATGAAAATTTTTGTAATAGTAGGCTTACAAAGAACGGGTACAACGTTACTTTCTAGTATGTTAGGAAGGCATCCAGAAATCAATATGTTATTTGAATCTGTTACAAAAGATTCACTTAAGCTTATCGGTAAGCAATGGAATGGAAATAAACTTCTTGCGTATAGACAGATTCGTCAGTATAAGAGAGCTTCTTATTTGGGACATCTTATAAATAGAATTGCTAATTTAGATTTTAGAAAGAAGAATAAGCATCATTTGGTTCGTCCTTTTCCAACCTCTTGTATGTCAATTGAAGATTATAAGCATGAAGGAGCAATCTTTATTACTATTGAAAGAGATAAGGATTCATCAGTTAGTAGTATGAAAAAAAGATCAGGTCAGTCAGAAAAGCAAGCTTCATATGAATGGATTGAAGGAATGAAGATAATTAACGCTTTAAAATCTGAAGGAGCTTTTTCTTTAACTTTTTTTGATTTGGTAAATAATACAGAACAAATTCTTAAGGATATATGTGATTATTTAGATATTGAGTTTATGAAAGATAGAATGTTAGAAGGTCCTAAATATAATTTTGTTTATCCTCAGGATTCTGTAGTTAAAAAAGAATCATAGAAACTTCTTACTTTATTAATATCTTGATTGCATATTTCTATCTCTTTTCTTTGATCTTTTTTATGTTTAATATTTGTTGTTAAACATTTAGGAATAAATAAGCTATCTACTTCTAAAAAATTGAATGCTTTCTTTATGAAATTAGACGGTTTTTTTTGTAATTCGTCATATTGGAGAATTAAGAGCTGTTCTTTTTTAAAGTATTTGTAATAGTTGTTTAACTGATTTTTATATAACCCTCTTGTTTTCATTGGTCCATATTTTGGTAAATTTCGTGAGAATGCATCCCATAATCCATTATTTTCTTCAATTGTTCCTCTTGTCATTTCCATTTTGTATTGAGAAACACACCTGTCTGTTGGGTCTCTTAAAACTACAATCATTTTTACATTAGGATTATAGCTATGTATTTTTTTAGCTACGGATTCTTCAGAAATATAAGCTGGTGTAATTTCTCCAACAACTTTTTCATTCTTGTTTTTAAAAGTCCATTCGTAATGTAGTCTATTTATATAGAATCGTTCTTTGTTAAAATAATGAGCTTCTTTTTCTCTGTGGATATAGATATCAGGATGTTCATTTAATGCTTCAGCTAACCAGCTTGTTCCTGCTTTCTGAACTCCAATTCCTATGAAATTTACTTTTCTTTTCATTTTACTTCACCATGTTTATAAAAATATATTTGCAGGAATTTATATATAGGGTATATTTTTATTTTTTTCATAAACAAAATAATCTTTTCTTTCTTTGTTGGGTTAAATGGATAGTTTAATAATTCTGGCCACATTTTTTCAATTAAATATTTAAAGAATATCGTGTTTTTTCCATCTCTTAGTTTTGGTTTCACAGCAAGCATTATTTTAAGAATCTCTCTACTATTAAAAATAGAAAATAGATTTACATAATGATGTGCATAGTAAGTATTCTGACCTGCAAAATTAGTAATATCTTGTTCCCAATGTATAAAATCTAAAACTTCATATTCAAATTTTTTTATATGTTGTTGATTTCTATCTAGCCAATTTTGATAATAATTTTCAAGGTATTTGTTGTCAGGAGAATGAACGGCTCTTACTACATCTTTACCATTTTTAACTTTAACTTTTTCTAAATAATTCTTAGCAACTTCAGATACAAAACCTACTAGTAGGATATTTGGTTTTTTGTTTTTTGGAAAAATATTTCTGTATTGTTGAAATGGCCTTAATTTTGGTAAATCATAGATAGATTTAACTTCTTTTATTATGTCTTTGTTTAGATTATCTATTTTTATAAATGAATAATGTAAATTTAAATCAGAACAAATTTTCTTTGGCAAGACATAGTCAGTAAGATCTTCAGGTTTATCTGGTAATTTAAAAGTATAATACCTGATTTTTTTAGTGAATTCCTTTGTTGCAGACATTAATAATCGACTGTCGTAACCGGCAGTGATTGAGGTAAAGATGGTGTGTTTTTTTTCTATCTGACTTAGGATGTTTTTAAAAATTGGAATTAATTTCTCACTTGCGTCTTTCATCGACAATTCCTCTCTTTTTTTTCTAGGAAAAATTCTTTCAGATTTTAAATTATTTACAGATAAGCAATGATTAGATACAAGTTGGTAGATGTTTTTGTATCTAGTATGATGACCAACTTTTGTATTGTCATTTAAGAAATATTTGGATTGGTAGAAAGTGTTTCTTTCTTTATCGTTGTCAAAAGTGAAGTTATGAAATTGACATAATGTTTTTGGGTCAGAACCTATAAATGTATATTTATTTGATTTTCCGTAAAAAACCTTAAGGCTTGAACAAGCATCTGTATAGATTTTTAATTGGTTTTTATTTGAAATTATTACAAAGTGCCCACAAAGATTATCAATTTCACTAAGTATTTCTTCATTTTCTAATGTAGATAAATGATTAACTATTTCTTGTTCAGTTTTTGAATTGTAACAATGAAAACTATAACCAATCAACGTAATAATGTTGTTATTAGAAATGAAAACTTGTATTTCTTGATTTGTAACTAAGTTGTAATCACCAATTTTAAGTGAATTAGATAAAGAAGGGGGTGGTATATTCTTATCAGTTAGTATGTACTGATTTTTAAACATCCTTATTTTTTATGTATTAGAATAATTTATTTACTCCAAATAACCATCTCATCTGAACATATTCATCATTAGCAGGAGATCTATTTAGCAATAACGGTAAATCAAGTCTTAAAATTACTGGTTTCATTTTTGGTAATCCTTTTAAAGTGTAGGTAAATCCAATACCCGCATCAGCTCTAACATCAGTGAATATATCTTGAAAATTTGAGGAATTAATATCTTCGTTGGTTATTATTCCAGCATCACCAAAAATGTAAGTCTTTACTTCATTAGTTAATATGTGTAAATATTTTGACAAATCAATTTCTAAATTTATAGAAGCCCCACTTTTTCCAGAATAATTAAATGACTCTATATTTCCATTATTCTCTTGAGGAACTAAATAACCAGCATAACCCCTCAGATTTAGCCCACCGCTGTGATGAAAATTATTTATTGAAGAACCAAATCCAAGATATTCATTTGGAATAAATCCTGTTGATCTTGTAAATTCATTATTCATTAACTCTTCATTATTAGCTCCTGCAAAATGCAACTTACTTTCCGATGCCCAATTATCACCTGTACCTATTTGAATAAAAACTCTGGAATTTAATTTTAAATCAAAAATTCTAGTACTATTAGTGTTTTTAAGAATAAATTTATTGTAGTTGTAGTCAGAAAATAGTGCAGAACTCATAGTGCTTAGTTCAATTTTCCCTGAAATCTCATTAAAATTATATTTATGTTCCAAAGAAAGATCTATTCTATTATTTAATTTATTTACATTCCAAAGCTGTGGATATAACATATAGTTTTCAGCCTTTGTTCTGTAATATGAAAGTAATCCAATTTTAATTTCGGTCTTTTTATCTAAAGTATATTTTGAAAAAGACATGCTGTTAGAGTGTAAACCAGCAATGAAAGTACTATTTAATTTTATTCTAGCATACTTCATGTAGTTATCAAGATTTGTATTGTAATTAAGTCTGTATGAGTAAAGATCATAGTTTTCTTTATTTATTATATTTTCATCTTGTAATTGCCCAGTATTAACCCAAAAATTAACATCAAATAGATGGTGATGATTTAAATAGCCTCCATTTAGATTAATCCCTACTGTTAAGCCATCGTATGAATTCCACCATAAATTTGGTCGATACTTTATTTCATAGTTTCTCCAATCTGCTCTTTGGTATAGTAGATGATCAAAACTATATGTTTTATTAATTTTTGAGCTGTTGTCAGGTATGTATATGTCACCAAATCTTGTTGTTGGGTCAATTATAACCTCATTGATGCCTGATGGTATATCTAATGAAACTTCATATTTTGTGTTTAATTTATCCCAACCATGCCATTTTGGAAGAATTTTGGCTTCTGTTTTTTTAACAAACCAATTATTGGGAATATGATAATCATATTTTTTTAGATCATTGGCAATGACAGTAAAATCAATTGGCATTTGCATTCCTAATTTTCTTTTAAATAATATTACATCTGAGTTTTGATTCTTTTTAAGTTTTACTGAATAATCTAATCTTTTATCTGTGTCTAACCATTGATCAAAAAACCAATTTAAATCAACATTTGTATACTGAATAATTGCATTTCTAAAATCTTCATTATAGGGATGAGCAATTTTCCAAGTGTTAAAATAATGTTTCATTGCATCTAAGAATAATTCATCTCCCAATACATATTGGAGATTATAAAGCATTGTAGCAGTTTTATAATATACTTGTCTATATCCCCCTCCATGACCCAAGGCACCATTAAAGCAGTCTGAATGTGTTGAAATAATTGGATCAGTTCTTCTTGTAGCTGATTCTATGTATGCATTATAAACTTCAGTGTCAATAGCTTTTTGAGGTTTATAAAACTTTTTTCTATAGCTATTTTTTGGCAGATCCTCTATTACATTTTCCCCATCAATTTCTATCATTGCCCAGGCTGTAAGAAATTCTGTAAATCCTTCGTCAAGTAAAGCTCTATATGTTTCATTATTTCCTACCTGACCAAAAAACCACATGTGTCCAATCTCATGAGCTAATAAATCTCTATAACCAGGGTCAGTACCTCCATCTAAGGTAATCATAGGATACTCCATTCCGTCTCTTGCATCAGCAACTATTACTTTATGCCAAACATATCTTCCAAAATCTTCAGAAAAAACCCTTAAGCATTCTGCTCCAAAACTTGCTGCATTTTGCCATTTGCTTGCATGTGGCTCTTGAACTAGTGAGTAACATACCTTATCTTCCCACCACGATTCACCAATCCTATATGTTGGATCTGCGGTAAATGCAAAATCATGAACATTTTCTGCATGATATTTCCAAGTCTTATGTTCTTCTTTATTATATTCAATTATTGTTGATGGAGGAGAATTGAATGGTTTGTCTTTAAAGTTTTTTACATCAATTTTTTTTCGTAGATCCTCTGGTAAAACTTCATTTCTATTTATTAAGTTACCTGTTGCTTCAACAATGAAATTTGATGCAAAAGTTAATTCAACATCAAAGGTTCCAAAGTTTCCATAAAATTCTTTTCCCAGATGTTGATCAGTTGTCCATCCAAATTTAGCATCATATACAGATATTCTAGGATACCAATGAACTCCATTGTAATGTCTGTAACTCCATGCATCATAAGATTTCATTCTTCTTCTTACTTCTTCGTTGTCAAAATATGTTTTGAATTTTATGTCAAATATAATCTGCTGATTAGGAGGTAGTTTTTTTGGAAGAAAAACTTTAAGTATTGTATTATCTAAAATGGTTTTCACATCCTCTCCATCTATGGTTATACTACTTATTTTTGTTCCTAATTTTTGAGATTCATATTTTCCATATTTTGGGTCTTCTCCATTACTTCTTTGTAGTTTATCAAGATATGAGTCAGGCTGAAAGGCATTTTGGTAAAGATGAAAGTAGACAAAATCCAATGAATCTGGAGAATTATTCCAGTATGTTAATTGCTCTTCCCCATGGATTATGTCTGTTTCTTCATCAATATTAGCTTTAATATTATAATAGATGTCCTGTTGCCAATATCCATTATGAGGCATTTTGTTTTTCCAGTAGTTAGGGTTGTCTAGGTTTCTATATGTATTTGGTTTATCTATTGGATTATATCTCTCTTGAGAGATACAGTTAATTGATATAAAGATAAAGCAGAGTAGTAGATTTTTTTTCATAATTTTTTATTTAAGTTTTTTTGAGCATTAAAAATGCTTGCATCTAATTCAAATCCAGTAAGAAGGATAATTGCATTAAAATAAATCCATAATAGGATAATCATTAATGTCCCTATGGATCCGTAGATTTTATTGTATTGAGAAAAATTATCTATATAATAGCTAAAAGCAATAGATGTTATTATTATAAATATTGTTGCAAAAATTGCTCCTGGGGAGAATATTTTTATTTTGTTTCGTATGGTTGTTCCTAGATTAAAAATGGTTGTTATTCCTATAAATAGCATTATAAAAAGGATTATCCATTTAGCACTATTTAAGATAAAAATTTTATTTTGACTAATTATTTGGTATTCAATAAGGTATATTATAGTTGCTTTACCAAAGATGATTAGTAATATAGTTAGAAAGACAAGCGTTGATAGTATTAATGTTAATGTTAATGACAGGATCTGATGTCTTATGATAGATTTACTTTCTTTAATATGATAGGAAGAATCAAATGCTTGAATGAGTGAGCTCATACCATTTGTTGAGAAATATAATGCAAGCAAAAAACCAATTGACAATAAGCCTCCTCGTTGGTTGTTAATGATATCTTGCATGGTTTCGAATGTGACTGTGTTTGTAGATGGAGGAAGAATGTTAGATAAAATTTCCATCAGGGTATCTTGGAATCCATTTATAGGTATATATGGTATTAGAGTAAAAAACACAATAATTGAGGGGAAGAAAGCGAGAAAGAAGTTAAATGCTAGAGAAGAGGCTCTTGTAGTTATTGCACCTTCTTGTAACCCTTTAATGAAGAAAATTGTTACATCATAGATGCTTAATCCTGCAAAACCAAATGGTTTGATTCTTTTTAGTATTCTAATTAATGCTGTATCTTTCATATTGCTTTTAAGCTAAGATCAAAGTTTTTTATTGTATGAGTTAGTGATCCTAAGGAAATATAATCAACACCACATTTTGCATATTCAAGAATATTGCTTTCATCTATTCCTCCAGATGATTCTGTTTCAAATTTATTGCCTATAATCTTGACAGCTTTTCTAGTATCAGTATAATTAAAATTATCTAACAGTATTCTCCTTATTCCACCTTCTTTTATTACCTCTTTCACTTCATTAATGTTTCTAGTCTCAACTATGATATCAAGAGTCTTATTTTTTTTTTCTACATAATCTTTTGTTTTTTTTATTGCATTAGTAATTCCTTTAGAAAAGTCAATATGATTATCTTTTATCATGATCATATCGTAAAGACCATTTCTATGGTTTTCCCCACCACCTATTTTAACTGCCCATTTCTGTATTTTTCTGTTTAGTGGGGTTGTTTTTCTTGTGTCTAGAACTTTAGCATTAGTTTCGGAGATGAGATTGCAAATATGTCGTGTTTTACTTGCTATAGCACTCATTTTCTGCATGCAGTTCAATACTAGTCTCTCAGCAGTAAGTATAGAATGTGAATTACCTGTAATTGTCATAATAACATCACCATTCCTAACTGCATCTCCATCGTTATATTTTGTTTTAATGTCTAATTTTTTATCAACTTCATTAAAGATTAATAATGCTAATTCTATTCCTGCAATAACTCCATTATCTTTTGCAATTAATTCTGCTGAATTAGTAGTATTTTTATCAATACAAGCTAATGTTGTATGATCACCATCTTTTATGTCTTCTTTTAAAGATTCTTTAATAAATTTTTCAAGTTCTATATCTATCATTAATAGCAAATTATTAATATTGTCAAAAATACAAAATAATGAAGATTGTATTTGCTACTAATAATCTTAATAAATTGTCTGAAATACAATCTTTGGTTCCAAATGGAATAGAGATTCTGAGTTTGATAGATATTAATTGTAATGAAAAGCTGCCAGAAACTAGCCTTACTTTGGAAGGAAACGCATTACAGAAAGCAAAATTTGTTTTTGATAATTATGGATACAATTGTTTTGCAGATGATACAGGATTAGAAATTGATGCTTTAGGTGGTGAGCCAGGTGTTTATTCTGCTAGATATGCTGGAGAAAATTGTTTGGCAAAGGATAATATTAGAAAGGTGCTTGATAAGTTAAAAGGAGAGAAGGTTAGAGGCGCAAAATTTAGAACTGTTATAGCACTTATTATTAATGGTAAAGAAACGTTATTTGAAGGAGAATGTAATGGTAGTATTATGCAAACAAAGAATGGGGAAGAAGGTTTTGGATATGACCCTATTTTTAAACCTTTTGGTTATAATCTAACTTTTGCTGAAATGACAAAAGATGAGAAAGGAGTTATTAGTCATAGGGGTAAAGCTGTGAAAAAATTGATATTGTTTTTAGCAGCTACAGATTAGATTCAAGCAATCCTTTAATTTCTTCAGAAGAAGGTCTTGGTGCATTAGTTGAAATTACATTTCCTTCACCAGAAAAAAGCATAAATCTTGGAATACCAAAAATCGCGTAATCTTTTGTGATTTTACTCCAGCCATCTGCCCACAATTGCGTTCCACCTAACTCTTTTTCTTTAATCATCTTTAGCCAAGCATCTTTATCTGTATCTACTGAAACAGAAAGGAATGTGATATTTTGCTCGTGATACTCTTCTTCTAATTTTTGTAAAGATGGGATTTCTGCTTTGCATGGACCACACCAAGTTGCCCATACGTCTACATAAATTAAATTACCTTTAAAACTTGCAAGCGAAAATTCATTTCCATCCTTGTCAGGATAAGTAAAATCAATAGCCGCTTCGCCTTCTTGTGGCATATTGTCAATGGAAAACTTTCTTTCTAACCATTTATTGTTTGACTCTGCTATCTGCTTATTTACAGTAATTCTATATTCTAGATCACTCACTTTGTTTAAGGATGATTGATAGGCTTCAGTATATTGTTCTGTCATTGATTTAAAATTTGATAAATTTAGTGAGTCAAGAGCAGCATAGAAATTAAAATTTTTATTAATGGCTCTTGTTTCCCAAAGATGAGTCTTAATATCATTTGAGTACTCAGCTAACTTCTCTTGTCTTCCAATAAAATAGACAATATCTTTATTAATGCCAGTAATTTCATTATTGATAAATGTGCTGTCAGTGATGTTACCAAATTCTTTAATAACAGAAGTTCTATAGCTATCTAGATAGGCTTTATATTCTTCAGTATTACTCATATAATACACTTCACCAAAGAAATCTTTTTTTTCTTCTAAAAGATATTTTTTTGTTAGATAAGAAGAGGAAGGAGTTCCTTTATATTTAATAGTTTCATCAAAAAGTTCAGTATCAATTGTAAGTTTTATTTTGTCGCCTGGATAAACATACATAGCGGTTCCTTCAGGTCCATGTTCAAATCTTAAATAAGTAGCTGAATCTAAATTAAAAGAGATAGTGAAAGTTCCGTTTGCATTTGCAGTAGTAGAGTAAGAGGTGTCTTGATTACTAAAAGCTACTGACTCCCCTCTTGGATTGGTGATCTCACCTGTTATTGTAACTTGATTTGGGTTTGTATTTGTGTTCATTACAAAATAGATTCCCACTACGACTAGTAGTACAATAGTTAAAATTTGTTTTGGTTTCATTTTGTTTAGTTTTAGATATTAATTTCTTTTGGTATAAATTGACTTACATCACCGCCATTTTTAATGATGTCTCGAATAAGAGATGATGAAATATGGGACACCTCAGGGGTTGTTATAATAAAGATAGTCTCAATACTTGAATCAAGATCTTTATTCATTTGCGCAATATTTTTTTCAAATTTAAAATCATGAGAGTCTCTTAATCCTCTTAGGATAAAATTTGCGCCTTCTTTTTTACAAAAATCTATTGTTAATCCTTCATATTTTTTTATCTCAATTTTATTATTATTAGCATAAACTGACTCTATCCATTGCATTCGCTCCTGAATAGAAAAGTATTGATTCTTTTTTGAGTTTACACCAATTGAGATTATAATTTTATCAAAAAGAGGTAGAGCTTTTTCAACTACTGATTGATGTCCAATTGAAAAAGGAGAGAATGAGCCAGGAAATACTGCGATTTTTGACATTTCTATTAGTTTATTTCAAAAGTAGAGAATTAAAATGAAAAAATACTAAAGTGAACATTTCCATATTTCCTTAGATCAACGTTTTCATCTTCAAAGCTTGTGTTTTTATCATGCTCAAAGATTAAACATCCATTCTCGTTGATTAGTTTTTTTTCAATAATTAAGTTTTTCAGTTCTTGATATTTTAAAAAGTTATATGGAGGATCAGCAAATATTATGTCAAATTTTTCAGTTGATCTTTCAATAAACTTAATTGATTCTAGATGTATTGTTTGAATATTAAATCTATATTCTAAATTAATTTTATTGATGAATTTTATACAGTTAATATTTTTGTCAACTGCGGTTATATTTACTGAGTATCTAGATGAAAATTCATAACTTATATTGCCTGTCCCACTAAATAGGTCTAATAGTTTTTTATTATTAAGTTGATATCTGTTTTCTAGAATATTAAAGAGTGCTTCTTTAGCTCGATCAGTGGTGGGTCTTGCTGGTAGATTTTTAGGTGCAATTATTTTTCTTCCTTTATGAATACCTGAGATTATACGCATAAATATTGGCGATAAAGGATGTTAAAGCAGTGATCATCAATATTGTTAAATTCATTTCCGCATTGTATGTCTTTTAATTTGTTTCCATAATTAATGTTTCGAATATATTCGTATAGAATCTGATATTCTTCTTTTTTGATATTACCATAGATCTCAGTATTTATTTTCTCATTATCTAGGTTGTTTTCTTGTATGCAAAATAACGTATAGAAGAGTAGATCTTCTTTGGATGTGAATTCAAATTTATTTTGGAAGATTAATTGGTTGTTGTTTGTTATTAGGATATGTGCAAAATCATCTTTAATATATAAATTTAGTTTCTTAATATTATTATTGTTAGACAAGAAACTATTTATTAGAATTGAGCTTTGAGAACTTATTTTAGCATCAGGGATTATATTTCTTATTGTCTGATGTAATGATTTTGGTATAGAGTATAAGTTTATGACGTTATTTTTTTTAATGTTATCTGTTAGTATTATCTCATCCAGGTTATGATTAAGAGAGAATAGCTTTTCTTTATTCTTTTCATTAAATACTTGCTCAGGAACTAATGTGTTAGGATAGTTTGCTAAAGCAATTGATTTTGACAGGAACTTTTCTGACAGATAACTATCTTTTGTAAAGATTTTTGATAAATCTTCTTGATTCGTATATAAAGTAGATGATAATAGCATACATCTTCTTTTGTTAGGCTCAATTATAGAGTATGTTAATGATTTAGGGCTAAGTTCAATAGAGAGATGGTAATTGCCCAAAGAATCATTAACAAATGATTTGTCTTTAATAAAGAGAATAGATTTATTCTCCCCAGTTTCCATTTAATGAGGCTTCAGTCATGGACCCTACTTTTAATAAGCTATTAAGATCATATTTTTTATTTTCAGCATCTAGACCATTAAATACATCTTTATATGTTGCTGAAATTTCAAAAACTTGGACAGTAACTTTTCCTTTTTCAATGACATTAGCATCAATATTATATTGTCTTTCAGTATGAGGTATTATAGATAATAGATCAAGATCAAGCGGGTATTTGTTATCTCTATTTTTAATATAAGCTTCATTAAAAACAGACTCGCTCGCTGACACAAAGAAAGTGTCTCTACTAATCAATCCTATTTCTAATGCTTGTGCATCTGTAATTTGTTGATCATTAATAAGTGTATCAGGTGTTTCTCCTACTGATTTTACGATAGTAGTAGAGTCGTTTTCTAAGAAATTTAATAATGAACCAAAATTATCAGCAAATGTATCATGTTCTCTTTTATATGCAATTTGTAATGTTCTTAGATCCTTTAATTTCTGAACATTCTCTACTATTCTTTCTTTTGCTTCTTTATTAAACTCTACTTCACTAGTGATACTATTATAAACATAAAAGGCAAGAATAATATTAATAGGTATTAAAATAAGAGTAATTTTTTTGCATTCATTGAAAAATAATTTAGTTGCTGCAAATTTACAACTTTTGATGAAAGTATATTAAATTGTTGTTTCTTTGTAGAAAAAGAAATTATATGTTTAGACTTTTGTCTCTTCTTATTTTTAAATTTAATGGCTGGAGAATAGTTGATTCAATTGAATATCCTTCAAAATGTATTGTTATTTCGGCTCCACACACCTCAAATTGGGATTTTTTAATTGGACGTTGTTATTCATATATACAGCGGATTAAAGCTAAATATTTAATTAAGAGCGAATTATTCTATCCAATATTAGGATATATAATAAGTTTAAATGGAGGTATTCCGGTATATAGAAGTGAAAAACATGATGTAGTTAATCAGATTGTAAAACTTTTTAATGGATCTGATAGTTTAATTTTAGGTATTGCTCCTGAAGGGACTAGAAAAAGAGTTCTGAAATGGAAAACAGGTTTTTATCATATCGCATTAAAATCTAATGTTCCGATTGTATTATGTAAGCTAGATTTTAAAGATAAAGAAGTAGGAGCATTTGATCTTATCCAACCAACAGGAAATTTTGAGGATGACATGAAATATATTGAAAATTCTTTTAGTAATTTCAGCGGAAAAATTCCTGAAAATTATAATCCTAAGATTTATTAGATTTTTTAATAAATTGTTTAAAACATCTTTTGAAATTACAATTCTTTTCTTATTAACTATACTGTTAAAGTATATATTTGTTATTAAATAATTAATCATTTTTGAATACTGATGAATAACAAATTATCTACTGTAGATCAAGCAAAAGAAATGGGGTTGCTTCCTGAGGAGTTTAATAAAATTACTGACATCTTAGGTCGTATACCAAATTTTTGTGAATTAAGCATTTTTGGTGTTATGTGGTCTGAACATTGTTCTTATAAAAACTCTATAAAGTGGCTTAAAAAATTACCTAAAGATGGTCCGCATATGCTTGTGGAGGCTGGAGAGGAGAATGCTGGATTAGTTGATATTGGTGATGGGCTTGCCTGTTGTTTTAAAATAGAATCTCATAATCATCCTTCAGCATTAGAGCCGTATCAAGGTGCTGCAACTGGTGTAGGAGGAATTAATAGAGATATTTTTACAATGGGTGCACGTCCTATTGCTCAATTGAATTCACTGCGATTTGGTAATATAAACTTAGATAGAACAAAATGGTTGTTAAAAGGTGTTTCAAAAGGAATCGGAGATTATGGAAATGCATTTGGTATTCCTGTTGTTGGTGGTGAGGTGTTTTTTGATGATTGTTATAATACGAATCCATTAGTTAATGCATTCTCTGCTGGAATCATGAAAAAAGGAGATATGATCTCAGCTACATCATCAGGTGTTAGTAATCCAATATTTATTGTAGGATCTCGAACTGGTAAAGATGGTATTCATGGGGCTTCATTTGCATCAAAAGATATAACAGAAGATTCAGCTGAAGATCTCCCTGCTGTTCAGGTAGGAGATCCATTTCAAGAAAAGCTTCTTTTAGAAGCAACTTTGGAACTATCTAAAACAGATGCAGTGGTTGGTATGCAGGATATGGGTGCCGCAGGAATCACATGCTCTACAAATGAGATGAGTGCTGCAGGTGAACATGGTATGATTATTAATTTAGATAAAGTTCCTACTAGACAAGATAATATGAAGGATTGGGAGATTTTATTATCTGAGTCACAGGAGCGTATGTTAGTAGTTGTTGAAAAAGGGAAAGAAGATATAGTTAATAAGATCTTTGATAAATGGGATTTATCATGTGAAGAGATAGGTGTAGTTACAGAGGGTGATAGAGTAAAATATTATATGCATGATGAATTAGTTGCTGATGTTCCTTGTGCAGATCTTGTTCTTGGTGGTGGGGCTCCTGTATATGAAAGAGAATATTCTGAGCCTGAGTATTTTGGACGTTATAAGAAGTTTAAAATAGATGACGTTTCTGAACCCGAAGATCTTGTTGCTGTGGCTAAACATCTTACTGCCAATCAAAATATTGCATCAAAAAGGTGGGTATATGAACAATATGATTCTATGGTAGGAACTGCTAATATGTCTACTAATTTTCCAACTGATGCTGGAGTTGTTAATCTTAAAGAGTCTAGTAAGGCACTTGCTATGACTGTTGATTGTAATGCTCGTATGGTGAATGCAAATCCAGAGGAAGGTTGTGCTATGGCTGTTGCTGAAGCTGCTAGAAATATAGTATGCTCTGGTGGTACTCCATCTGCTATAACAAATTGCCTAAATTTTGGAAACCCGTATAATCCTGAAGTTTATTGGCAATTTGTAGGCTCTATTAAAGGAATGGCTAAGGCTTGCTTAAAATTTAACACCCCTGTGACTGGTGGTAATGTGAGTTTTTATAATCAGTCTTCTGTTGATGGGGTAGAGGTGCCTGTATTTCCTACTCCAACTATTGGAATGTTAGGTGTTATAGAAGATAAAAAAAACATAACAAGTTTGGCCTTTAATAAAAGAGGTTCATTGATATACTTATTAGGCGAGTCATTAAATGATATTAGTTGTTCTGAATATTTAGCTTCATACCATAATTGTAAAGAATCTTCCACTCCATTTTTTGATCTAGATATTGAATATGCATTACAAGAATCTGTTTCTTTGTTAATTAAGGATAATCTTATTGAATCTGCTCATGATGTAGCTGATGGTGGTCTTTTTATAACATTATTAGAATGTTCTATGTATAGGGATCTAGGTTTTAATATAAATTCAGTAAATGATATTAGGAAGGATGCTTTTTTATTTGGAGAGTCTCCATCAAGAGTTGTTGTTTCTATTGATCCTGAGAAGAAGAATGATTTTGAAGAATTTATGTCAAGTAAGAAGACAGAAATCACATTATTAGGTGAAGTTTCAGATGGTCAACTATCAGTTGATAATAAATCTTTTGGTACTTCTATTGAATATAAAGGGATATACAATAGTTCATTATCAGATATTATGAATTAATTTTAGAAGCGAAGGATTAGCTTTAGATTAATTTGCCTTCTTGTTAGATAATTAGGGACAGCATATTGTCTCCCGCCTATATCAGAAACCCATAAATATGAGACAGTATTATTTATGTCAAGTAGATTAAATACTTCAGCGCTTATCCATGCAGAATTAAAAATATTCATGAACCTGATTTTGGCTCTTTTGTTTTCTGATTTTAGTATTGCTGAAAAACCAATATCTACTCTTCTATAGTCAGGTATTCTTAAGATGTCTTGATATTTTTCAGATTTTGGAGGTCCAAATGGAAGTCCTGAACCATATATCATATTAAGATGCATCTTATAATTAAGATTCCCTGGAATATAATCTTGAAAGAATAAACTAAAATTTATTCTCTGATCAGTGGGCCTAGGAATATAGCCTGGCTCAATAGTATTTCCTTCTGAGTCTATATAACTATCACCAATAATATCTTCTTCAGTTTGCATGATTGATAGACTTGCCCAGCTTTCTACACCGGAAACAAATTCTCCATTAATCTTAAAATCTATGCCTGTTGCATATCCGCTTGAATTATTTTCAGCTAAATATTGTATCCTAACATTATCAACCTTATACGGTATTAGGTTATCTAATTTTTTATAGTAAAGCTCTGTAATCCATTTAAAAGGACGTCCCCATTTATAGAATAGATAATCTGAACCTAAAACGTAATGAATAGATTTCTGTGATAAGATATTATTATTTAATTCCCCATTTGGATATCTTAATTCTTTGTAAAATGGTGATTGATAATAAATTCCAGATGCCAATCTAAATACTACGTCTTTCTCCCAGTTTGGGGCATATGCTAATGATATTCTTGGGGAAACAAGCAGTTCTTCGTTATATGACCAATAACTGGATCGAGTACCAGCATTTAGTGAAAAACTATTTATGTCTTTAGAGTATTCTATGAATCCAGATTGTCTAGAGGAGGAAATATTTATTTCACTTTTTAATAGATTATTTATTGTTACTGTTTGATTTGGGTCTGATGGAAAGCCTATTGAGTCTGATGGGTGAGGAAGAGTAAATCCTGCTGAATCAATTAATGTCCATTCACTTATTTTATCATCAATTTCTTCTTTTTGGAATTGTAGCCCCCAATTAATAGTAGTATTATCATTATTGTAATTTCCTTTATGTGAGAAATTAATAACTTTTGCATCTAATGAGTTTCTAGCATGGTTAATATGTTTTCCTACTCCTCTGTCAAATGCAACATCACCAAAATTATCAGATCCAAGGTTGTTGTCTAATTGGTACAGCCAATATTCTCCTAGAATATCAAAATTTTCTTGTTCAAATGTTTGGAAAGCAGATGTTGTTAATTGAAGCTGAAGACGGGTATTGGGATTGTATTTTGTTGATAGTGCCCCAAAGTAGGTTTCATATTTATCTAATTCCTGACCTTCAAAAAATATCGTTAACCTAAGTGCTTCATTAAATGTACCAAAATCAGTGTTCCTGTCTTGAGGTATCATCTGATATTGGTTCTTTGAGATATTAGTTAGCAGGCTTATATCCCAATTAGTATTTAGCTTATAATTTAAAAATGTTTGTAAATCAGAAAATCTAGGGTTATACTCTGCATCTGTATCTAGACTATTTAAAAGATATTGATTGGTTTTATGTCTTATTCCAAAGAGATAACTAAACCTCCTGTTTTTATTAGTTCCTTCAAAATGGGCAGAACCTCCTAATAGACTTAGACTAAGTGATGCAGCTGTTTTTTTAGGTTTTTTATATTTTATATCAAGTACTGAAGACATTTTGTCTCCATATTTAGCTGAAAATCCTCCGGCTGAGAATAATATACTACCAACTAGATCTGAGTTAACAAAACTTAATCCTTCTTGTTGACCAGAGTGTATAAGAAATGGTCTATAGACTTCTATGCCATTGACATAAACAAGGTTTTCATCAAAATTACCTCCTCTTACTGAATATTGTGAGCTAAGTTCATTTGCAGAGCTTACTCCAGGTAATGTTTTTAATACTGATTCAATACCCCCATTTGATCCAGGTATTACTTCAACATGTTTTGTTTTTATTCTACTTAAGTTGTTTTTTCTGCTTTTCTGATCTTTAACTATAATGTCTTTAAGGATTGTATTAGATTCTGATAGGACAATATTTAACTTATATTTTTGTCCTTGCTTTAGCATTGGAATTCTAATTTTTTCTATTTGATAGCCTATAAAACTAAATGCTATTACATGAGATCGGTTAGCTTCAATATTTATATTGTAATTCCCGTCTTTGTCTGATATTATTCCACTACTCTTGTTTATTATTGAAATATTCACAGATCCTAAAGGAATGTTTTTACTGTCAGTTATTTTTCCTTCAATAGATTGTCCTTTTAGATTAAGAACAGAGAACACAAAAAGATATATAAGGATGTGTGCTTTCATAAAAAAGCAAAAGTATAATATTAATGCTACATTATAAACTCTAGTTAGTGAAGTTTATTATATAATATTTTTATAAATTTACTCTAATAAAATTTTATGAAAGATAAAATCCCATTATCCGGTATAGTTGTTCCTTTATTATATCTTTTCTTAGCGATTGCTTGTTTATTTTTTAGTAATGAGATTTATGTCGCTACTTTTAATGTTATTCCGGTGTTTGATTATGAGTATAATATTATCAGTATGGCTATCTGGAATTTTACTTATGTAGTTTTAATTAGGTTTATTTATACAAAACATCAAAATGTATATTTAGAGCTTATTCCTGTCTTTGCATTGGTTGAGTTTCTGCATTTTCTTATGTGTATATATATTTTTTATATCTTTCAAACACAATCTATTGTTGTTACTGGTATTATTCATTTAGGCCTATTATATTTGTTTTTATATGAAAGAAAGCTCTTCAAGAGATAAGCCCCTTTATTCTGTTTATTTTGTAGTATTTTATTGGTTTTTTTTAGGTGTGATAAATTATTTCTATTCTACATATTGGTTTTTTCTGGAAGATAGCACGATTACTAGAGACCCTTCTAGGGCCGTATTTTTGTTTTCAGCTGCAATGTTAACATATCAAATTTATAATATTTCTAAACAATTGTATCAGCGTCTTATAGATACCATCATCGTGATGTTATTTGTTATGTTAATTATTTATCCTACTTTTTGTTTATTTGGAGCGTTTATATTTAATCTTACTTATCTTGTATTTGTTTTTTTTCATTTTTTAATTATTATATCTATGCTTTATGATAAAAATAGATAAGATAAATTCTGCTAATTTCATTTGCATTTATTTTCTCTTTATTGGATTGATATTAATTCTTTCTGATGTGTTTGGATTAGAGTTTAACCCAGAAATCTCCGATATTGTTTTTAAAGAAAGAGGAACATATTATATAATGGCCTCTCTTTTTATCTACCAGATTTTTCTTGCATCAGAAGAATTATATGTTAGATTAGCTGATACGTTATCATTAGTGCTTTTTTTATTTATTATTTTTGAGCCTCTATATGACATGATGTCTCACCCATATATGATATGGTTTGATGTATCTATTGAAGTATTCTTTATTATGTTATTGCAATTTGAAAAATATTATTATAAATGAAGAAAATTCTAGTTTTATGTACTGGAAACTCATGTAGATCGCAGATGGCACATGGATTTCTAGCTTCAATTCTGAATGAAGATTATATAATCTATAGTGCTGGAACTCATCCTGAGCTGGTGAATAAATATGCTGTTGAGGTTATGTCTGAGAAAGGGATTGATATATCAGATTATAAGTCTAATCATATTAATGAATATGTTGATAATGATATAGATTTTGTATTAACAGTCTGTGATAATGCGATGGATAGATGTCCTGTTTTTCCTAAAGCAACAATATTTATTCATAAAAGCTTTCAGGATCCAGCAAAAGCAAGAGGGTTATATGATCAGGTTATAAATATTTATCGAGATGTTAGGGATAAATTAGATATATATATAAATGATAATTTTATAGATATTATATCTTCTAATAGAAAAATTTAGCAGAATAATTAGTTGTGTTCCCTAGCATGTCTACTACTTTAAGAGTAAAAGTGTTGTTTCCTTTTTTGATTATATTATCAAACTTATATTTTAATAATTTGCTTTTGTGGTCATAATCCATAAGTATCCAATCTTCATTTATCATTGCTGTAAATTCTTTAATACCACTTTCTTTGTCTTCTATGGTGCATTTAATGGTATTTTGTTTTTTAAGTGTTTTTCCTGGGTAGATGTTTACGCCTTTTATAATAGGGTTTATGGAGTCTATTGCTATAGCAAAGTCTCCTAGTTCAGATGTTGTAGCTGTAATAGTATTGTTTTTCCATTTTCCACCAACATAGATAAAATTTTTATCTTTTATTCTTGCTATATATGCTCTTTCTTTTAGTTGTTTAGGAATCTCTGCTCTAATTGATATTTTTGCAGATTTATGAAGAGGAACAAAGTCAAAGTGACATTGATGGATATTACCGTAGATACCATCTACTGAATCTTTCTTAAGATAATTAAAGTTTATAGAACTGTAAATAGATTTTTCATGTATGTTAATTCTAAAATTGTTGTTTTCAAAAATATTTTCCTTGTTCCATGAAAAAAGTTTTGTTTTATTTTTACTTTCTTGTGTCTTGGTTAATGTGTTTTCGTAATTGTTATCTAGCTTAATATTAAAGTTTAGTATTGAAATGTTTTGATAAGAATCGCTTACTTCAATTCTTATTTGATGAATACTATCATCTTTTAATTTTATATAACCATTATTGATTATCTCTTTGTAGTTTTTGAGTGTATTGTTCGGTAGTCGGAAGCATTTGTGGAATTTCTTTTTGCTCTTTTGTTTTTCTGCATAATCTATATGTGCATTTATATATTTATTCTTATTAAAGTCTAACCTATCAAGTTTAAAAAAGTAAATAAGATTACTATCTAAGAAAACTTTAATTGAATTAACACCATTTTTATTGTATGCGTCATTTGATTGATCATATGTGTATATTCCTATTCCTGCTTTCTTAGATATATTAATAACACTATCAATGATATACCCATGGTTGGTTTTTTTAGTGTTATATATCTTAGTTTCTAAATTGTTTAACCCTTTAATTCCATATATTTTAAGCTGTTTTATTATGGGTTTAACATGATCTTTTATTTTAAATCCATAATCTAATGGATTAATTGGTTGTTCTGTTTTTGTATCTCTTAATTCAAAATGTAGATGAGCTCCGCCACTACTACCGCTATTTCCTGAAAGAGCAATTATTTCTCCCTGTTTTACTGTTAGTGTATTTGCTTTTGGATATATATTAATTTCGAATGATTTGTTCTGATATTGTTTCTTTTTAGTTATTGAGTCTATTTTTAATGAGAATTCTCTTAGGTGTGCATAAACAGAAGTTATTCCGTCATGATGATTTATATATATTGCTTTACCATATCCAAATGATGACACCTTAATTCTTGATATATAACCATCTGCTATTGCGTATACTTTTTGCCCTTCAACTCCCTTTGTTTTAATATCTATACCGGTATGAAAGTGATTACTTCTGAGTTCACCAAAACTACCAGAAAGAAGTAATCTAAAATCCAATGGATTAATATAGTCTTGAGCTTTTAATCCTTGTCCTATCGATGAAAAAAATATTAGTAAGAAGAAAAATTTTTTCATAAGGCCCCTCCTGTATATTTAATAATAATAAGAATATGATTTTATAAAATAATGGATCAAAAATATTAAATTTGTGTTATATATGTCTCTTAATAATCTAATATCTAACATAGAATCCAAGCTTAAGAATTTACTTTCTTCATATAATAAATTGAAGTTAGAGAATTCTGAGCTTCGTACAACTAACTCAAATTTATCTCTAGAACTAGAAGAAAATCGTAAGCAGGTTTCTTTATTGAATGATAAAATAAAGATTATGAGTATTTCAAAATCTGTTGATGTATCAAAAGATGATGTTAAGGGAACTAAATTAAAAATTAACGAGTACATTAGAGAAATAGATAAGTGTATTGCT
Organism: Flavobacteriales bacterium; assembly: GCA_014239655.1. GTDB lineage: Bacteria > Bacteroidota > Bacteroidia > Flavobacteriales > BACL11. Next base: position 46,539 of record JAAZYM010000060.1, read on the forward strand.
CTATTAAATAATTAAACTATGGATAAATTATCAATTAAATTAAATATCGCAAATAGATTCTACCCAATGAAAATCGAAAGAAGTTCAGAGGAAACAATAAGAAATGCAGTTAAGAAGATGGAATCTCGTTTAAAGTTTTATGAAGATAATTATGAAATAAAAGACAAACAAGATATTCTAGCGATGTGTCTAATTGAATATGCTTCTAAACTAGAGAAAATTAGTAATAGGAAATTTATTGATGATGATGGTGTTTCTGAAAAATTAATTAACTTAGACAAGTTGTTGTCTGAGATTAATTAAAAGTTCTTTTTATAGATTTATCCTGCATTACTTGATACTATTAAACTCAACACTAGTATTAATTAGAGTTGTGCTTAGTGCTTTAAAAACAGGCCTCGATAATATTCTATTTTATAGATATTATTCTTTTGTTTAAGACAGTGGAAGTTTGCGATTCATTAGCCTCTCTATCCATTTTATTATGGAGTTTAATTTGTACTTAGTGCAGGATTTTTATATAAAAAAGGGGAAGCATTTGCTTCCCCTTTTTTTAGATAAAAGAATAATTTATTATTCAATAATAATTTTCTTCTTAACAGAAGAGACTTTTGTTTTTATATCAACAATGTATACTCCTTTTGCTAGATTGTTTGTTTTTAGCTTTGTAGTAGTTGCTCTTACTTGTTTGCTTATAACCTTTTGACCAGATAGATTATATACTTCAACACTGTTAATTAATTCTGCATAACTTACAATATTTATATTATCAGTTGCAGGATTAGGATAAATTTCTGTTGTTTTCTCAATTATTTCATTCATATCAGTTGTAGAACCACCTAATCCTAGTACTTCATACATTCTTGGATTTAAGTATCCATGGATAGTATCTAGATAAAGATTTCCTATTGAATCTGACATATTAGGCGCTCCTAATAATGAATTAGCGGCTCCGTATCCAGGAGGAGCTCCATGTATTACAGAAAACATTGCATCATATGTTGCTAAATCCCACCAATCCCATGGAGATGATTCATGATATGACATCTCTCCAAAGGCATTAGGCGTTGTTGAAGGAGCTGGTGTATCAAACACATATAATCCGTCATAAACTAATCCATGTTGAGCATCCCATGCGCTATTATAAGTATTTGCCATTTGAGTTAATGTATCAGTTAAACCTGCCTGATTAAATCCAGCATTATTACCCCATAGCGTGTTATAATGAGCAGCAGTACGAGAACCAACTACATCACTTATAACTAAATCTCCAGTAGTAGGAACAATAACAACCCCACTATCAATTGCAGCAAATGGATCATTTTCACAGTGGAATGAAACTAATGGGATTCCAGTATAATCTAGCCAATCTAAATCTGCTAGCGTACCACCAAGGTTAAACGCCATATTTACATCATTACTATATGATGGATTGTTAGGGATATTCCAAAGTTCTGTTTGTCCTGTTGGTGAAACTGGTCCAGGTAAATAAGTTGAGTCAGTTCCGTCAATATTCCCAAAAAATGGAGGGTGTACAAATGGAGTAGGAGGTGATGTTGTTAAATCCATAAATTTAGGTAAGTATAATTCTGATACAGTATCAAGAGTAATATAACCCATTGATAGATAACCACCAGTACCTTGTCCCCCTAGAACGATTTTAGTATCATCAATTCCATAAGTATTACCATCTTCAGCAACAGTCTTTCTCATATATCTAACCATTGCTTTTGCATCTTGAATACCTCTATATGCAGCTTGAAGAATACTTGATGTTCTTACGATTTGACTTGACGAAGTTGGATTCCATCCTTGTCTATAGTCCATTGAAACTGCTACATATCCTTTCTTTGCCCATCTTGTGCAATTTTCTACAATAGATAAGTCAGTTTTTGCTCCTGTAGCTTGACCATTTAGTACTGCGGGCAAGAAGCTTCCTGTATGAATAAGAACAATAACTGGTCTGTCAGTCATTGTGTCATTTTTTGGCTCATAAATATCACAAAATAGTGGTGCTGGCCCTGGAGCTGCTCCTTGCAGCATTGGAAGCACACTTATATTAGTAGCATACTGAACATCAGATGTTACAGTAACACTATCAAATATATTATCAAGATATCTTGTTTGAGCTGTAGCATTAATTCCAATAAAAATCAGAAGAATTGCTAAAATTTTCTGTATATGTGTTTTCATAAAATATTTTAGATTTGTTAGATCGATAAAATTAGAATATTTTTTGATTAAAATCAGAAAAATATCTAATTAATATTAAATAACATAGAACAATAGGTCATTCTCCCTATATATGGTCCCCCATATACTTCGTAATGGAGATTGTTTAAAAGATTTGTTGTCCCTAATTTAACAGTTGCTCCTAGTTTAATGAGTTCTTTACTAATTTGAATATCAACTAAATCATAAGAAGGTATATTTCCTGTAAATTGTGGGGATCCTTCATATTGATATCCTTGAATCCACTTATAGTTTATACTACAGCTAAAATCTCTTAGATAAGATTTTTCTTTATTAAAGTGGATATTCTTGACCATACATCCAAGATTGAATTTATGTTCAGGCGTATTATATGCCGGAATTATTGGGTCTTCTGTCCCTTTTTCATTTAATGAATTCCAGGAATAGTTACCATTTAAACTTAGGTCGCTATTAGGATAATAATTTATTCCAATAGATGCTCCTTTAGTTGTCACCCGATTTTCGGCATTTGCTGCCATTCTATAAGCTTGAATTGAAGGTAAAGAAATTAAATAGCCACTAGCACTAGAGTAAGCAAGAAATTTTGCACCTATTTTATATCCTATAAAATCAGTATATGATGAGAAATAAACATTTGCATCTAAATACACTTTCTTAGAGACAGTTGATCGGTATCCTATTTCAATAGAATTTGCTTTTTCAGGCCTTATAGGGTCTACACTAAAGAATTTAAGACTGTCTATATTTAATGCAGCTGGTTCATAGTATGCTAATAATGATTCTATCGTAACTAAGTTTTCTCCATATGCTGTTCCATGGCCATTAAGATTTCCTATTAAAATAGCTCTACCTACATCGTAGTAGAGATATTGATCACTTAGTGTTGGGTTTCTAAGTGCAGATCCAAATGATAATCTTATTATGTCGTCATTATTTGGTTTATATACAATTGATGCAGCGGGTGATAAATTAAGGTCAAAATTTTCATTTTTATCTGCTCTAATTGTCGTGTTAATTTTTAGAGCTTCACCAAGTAATTTTATTTCTGCACCTGCATATACCCCAAACTCATTATTTGTTATACTACTTGCGGTGTCCATAAATATGCTTCCTTTTGAATCTGGAGAATATTGTCTGAAATTTGCACCAATCTTGAAATTTGTTTTTTCTTCTTTAAATTGATATTCAGAATGTATGTGATTTAATGCAGATTTGTCATAGAATCCGGTTCCTCCTTCTAAGTATGATATTTTTGATGTTATATCATTAAAAGCTTCTTCAAATTCTGCTGTTCCTGGAGTGAGAAAATTTTGATTAATATCAGTTAATTCTCTTGCAATATCATGAGAGGAAATTATAAAATCTGTATTACTATTAATTACAGAATCACTTGCAGTCATCCATGTTTGTAGTTCGGGTCCAAATGATCTAATAATAGAATCATTTTCATCTAAAAAAACCCATTCGTCGAGCAACCAATTATAATCTGGAGTTTCCCATCCAACGATTCCCCAATTAAAATTTTCTCTGAAACGATTTTTATAAAAGGTGTACCAGTCTTGATTTGATGTTAGATTTAATTCTTGTAATTTAATTGCTGTTGATACCGCATCATAAGATTCTCCAGCATCTTCTTGAGATCTATAAGCCCTAATAAAGAACTTGTCTTTTTTATTTATTTCTAATCTGTTTTGAAGAAATTCTATACCATTAAGACTAAATCTATTATCTCCTTGATAAACTGTTGTTCCTGTTCCATAATTTAGACCATAAATTAATTCTAAGTCTTCTTTAATTAGATAATGCATTGCAGTAGCAAATTTTAGGTTTCTTGTATTGTAGTCTACAAGATCACGTTCCATATATCCAGTTCTATATATTTTTCCCATTCCAGGAAAATCAAAATAATTCTGATTTATATCTCCTGTAGGATCATTTAGATTTCCATCAGTGTCTTCATCACCATATCTATTCACAGCATCATATCCCCCTAGATTATCTGCAGGAGTTCCAGAGCCATCAACTGCAGCGAGATTATTTGCTTCCCAATCATATGCTTGCATATAAGAGAAATTAATTTTGTATCCGAATTTATTATTTCCATCCTTGTCTTTAATAATATCTGCTAATCGAAAGGAGTTTTCAAATAATCTTCTTGTCCCAAATTTATATTGAATTGTTAATCCAGGTTTTAAGAACGGACTACGTGTAGTCATGCTTATAACACCATTAAATGCACTGGGTCCATAATATGCTGAACTTGCTCCTTGAATAATTTCAACTTTCATTATATCTAGTTCAGATGCGCCAAGAAAATTACCTAATGAAAAATTTAAACCAGGAGCCTGATTATCAACACCATCAATAATCTGTAATGATCTAACAGGAGAAGTACTGTTAAACCCTCTAGTGTTTATCACTTTAAATCCTAAGCTGGCAGATGATATATCTACTCCCTTTAATGCACCTAATGCATCATAAAAATTAGCTGAAGGAGTAGATTTTATTGCAATAATATCTAAAGCTTCTACAGTTAATGCTGCTTCTTTTTGTTTTTGTGTTATTCGATTGTCTACAACTCTAACTTCCTTTAATTTTTCGGTGTTTGGAAATAATTTTATTCTTAAATTGTTAGTGTTATTTACTGTAATATTCTTTTTTTCATAACCTAAATATGAAATGATTAATTCTATAGGGTGTCTTTTATTTGTGGATATTGAAAAGTCTCCATTAAAATTTGTAGATGTTCCTGTTTTTTCATCTTTAATAATTATGTTGGCCCCAATTAAAGTTTCATTTGTTTGACCATCATAGACTGTTCCCTTTATATTGGTCTGACTAAACCCTAACTTAGTGATAAAAATTAACAGTAAAATTCTATACATTAGAATTAATTAAATAAGTTCGCAATTTACTATTTTTAATTATATGGAATTTGCAATTATTAATAATGAGATTACACCTTCTAGCGAGGTTAGACTTTCTATAACAAATAGAGCATTTCTATATGGAGATGGTTTCTTTGAAACGATTAAGATATTTAGCTCTAAAGCATTTAATCTTGTAAATCATTACAATAGAATTATTAATTCAGCTAAAATACTTGATTTAGATTTTAATCTATCAGTTTCTGAATTGGAGAAGAATGCAAATGCAATTATTAGAAAGAATAACATTGTTGATGGTTCTGTTAGAATTACAATCTTTAGAGACTCAGATGGTAAATATTTCCCTAATGATAATAAATCTTCATATTGTATTTATACATATAATGACACACAGACTTGTTTTGTACTAAATAGTAATCCATTGTTGTTAGGTGTCTATGAAGACAATTATAAGTCTGTTTCGGCTCTCTCAAGTATTAAGTCTTTAAACTCATTATTATATGTTATGGCGTCTAAATATGCTAAAAAGAACAATTTTGATGATGTGTTATTATTAAATTCAAATAAAAATATAATTGAAAGCACAAATTCTAATGTTTTTTTATGTTATGGCGATGTTATTTATACACCACCCATATCTGATGGTTGTGTAGATGGATCTATGAGAAAATTAATCATTACTCTTTTAAAAGATAAATTTACTTTTTTAACAAAGACAATTACATACAGTGATATTATAGAATGTGAAGAGTTGTTGCTTTCTAATGCTATCTCAGGAGTTAGATGGGTTGGTTCATTTGGAGAAAAGGAGTTTGTCAAAAAAGACATGTCTTCTTATCTTATTAATGAGTTAAATAAGTTAATTTAAACTTGGATTCTTGGGTAGGTTTGACCAGATAGCAAATTTCTTATCCATTTCTCTAAGAATTTGACTCCATTTCTCTTGATTAGAATACTGCATAGACAGCTCTTTATTTCCTTTTCTGATTATCCAGCTATTTTCTTTTATTTCATCTGCTAGCTGATTAGCTTCCCATCCTGAGTATCCAGCAAAAAACCGTATATTTTCTTTTTTTGCTTCACCGTTAGATATTAATTCTTTCACATTTTGGAAATCACCTCCAAAAAATAATTCGTTGTAGATCTTAATTGATCCTGGTATTTTTTTTCCAAGAGTGTGGATGTAGTGAATGGAGTTTTTTGCAACGGGACCACCAATATATACTGGGAAATTAGAGAGAGGAATATCATCTATTATCTCATGTAATTTAATTTTAGATGGATTATTTATTACTAAACCAATTGTTTCTTCATAATTATGATGAGTAACTAGTATTATGCTTTTAAAGAATGTTTTGTCAAGCATTGTAGGATGAGCAATTAACAAGCTTCCATTTTCGATATTTTGCATAAATAAGAATATATTTGTTTAAAATAATTATGCTAATTTAAAATTTGTACATGTCTAATCCAAACAAGAACCTTAAAAAAAATAGAGTTGATTTTAATAAAAACGAAAGTATTAATTATAATCATATTTCAGATTCTCCTTATGATCTTTTTAATTCTTGGCTAGAAGAAGCTTTTTTAGTTGATAAAGACAATGCAAATGCTTTTGTACTGTCAACTGTTTCAAAAGATTCCCTTCCTTCATCAAGAGTTGTTCTGCTTAGAGGGTTAAGTAATGATGGGTTAATATTTTTTACAAATTATAATAGTCATAAATCATTAGAGCTTTCAAATAACAATAATGTTTCTGTTAATTTTTTTTGGCCTGAATTAGAAAAACAAGTAAGAATTAAAGGAGCAGTTTGTAAGATTTCAGATCAAGAATCTGATGATTATTTTGATAGTAGACCTGTTGATAGTCAGTTAGGTGCAATTCTAAGTAATCAGTCAGAAGATATTCCTCTAGGTTATGATCTTTCAGAAAAACTTGTAAGATTAAGATCCGATCTTAATAATAGAAAAATTGATAGACCAGAATATTGGGGTGGATACTTGATTAAAGCGAATTACTTTGAGTTTTGGCAGGGCAGGCCTTCTAGATTACATGATAGGTTATGTTATACCTTTATTAATGGTCTATGGAAAAAATCAAGAAAGTCTCCATAGTATTAGCTTATCTTATCAGAAGAGTTAATTCTGTTGCCTTGTAGGAATTGTTTGATTAACATAGGTTTCTTTCCTTCTATCTGTATCATCTCCAATGCAAGCGCTTTATTTTTAAAATTAATATGTAGATAATTTTTGTTGTCAGTGTCGATACGAGAATCATTATTAATTACCTCACAAATTGATGTTTTTTGGATTTTGACTCTTTTATTATTTAATTTAAACCATGCGCAAGGACATATTGAGACATCTTTGAGTAATTCATTGTCATCTAAATATGGGGAAAGACCTCTAATTTTATTGTGAATTTTGTTTATAGGTTCATTCCAATTGATTCTGAGTAATTCTTTGTGGATCTTTGGAGCATTTTTTAAATCTTTATTTTCTGATTGAATAATTGTATTTATTTTTTCTTCTGTAATTTGTTTAATGGTCTCAGAAACTATCTCTATTCCATCAATTATCATTTGATTATGTAATTGAGCAGCTGTTATATTCTGATCTAAATTTATCTTTTTTTGTGTAATTATATTGCCTTGATCTATTATTTCATTTATATAAAAGCATGTTACTCCAGTTGTTTTTTCTCCATTAATTAATACCCAATTTATTGGGCCTGCACCCCTGTATTCTGGCAGTAAAGAGGTGTGTAGATTAATTGTTCCTTTTTTAGGAATTTCCCAAACTTCTTTAGGGAGTTTTCGAAATGCTATTACTAAAAAGACATCCGCATTGAAATTCTGTAGGCTCTTGATAAATATTTGGTCTTTTAGATTTTTAGGTTGTAATACTGGAACACCTAATTCTATTCCTGTTTTTTTGATATCTGGGAATTGAATTTTTTTTCCTCTACCTTGTTTACTGTCTTCTCCAGTAACAACACATAAGATATCGTTGTTTTTCGATATTTCTTTTAGTATCTGACTTGAAAAATTTGGTGTACCAAAGAATATTATCTTCATATAATTATTTAAGTTGTAAAATTACAATTAAGAATTATCTATTTTTTGTTAATTATATATTTATTTCCAAATTTATGAATGATATCATTGTCAAAAAGATAATTTAAGATATCTTCAATTTCTTTATTATCTGTGTCTTTAATTAGACTTGATATTTGATCAAAATCACATTCTCGTTCTTCTAGTATTTTTATGATTTTTTGTGATGTTTCTTTGTATTGTTCTTGTTGTATTCTGTTTTTATTCTTTTTTATGCAATAATCACAAACATTACATCTTTCATCTTTGTTTTCATCAAAATAATCTAGAAGCATTTTACTTCTGCATATTTGATCTTCTTGTATATATTTGATTGTTTTTTCTAGTTTTTCTTGTGCATTTTTTCTTTCTAATATTATTTTTTTTTCTGCAATATTTAGTTTCTCAGCATCTTGTCTTTCTTGTATAAATCTAAGTTGAAGTCCATTCTTGTTTTTACGATAGCTAATCACACCATTCTCTTCTAGTTTTACGAGTGTTTTTCTTATAGACTGACTATCTGTTTGTATTTTTTTTGCGAGGGATTCTTCATTGATATTAACATAGTTGCCAAAAACATTACTATGTCCCCGTAAGAGTGATTTAATGATATGGTCGTAATGACTATTAGCTATTTGGTATTTATACAATTCAGAGTTGCTCAGTAATATTTTCACTTTTGAAGATTTGTTTTCTGTATCATGTAGTTTGATTAACTCTTCATTTTCTAGATAGTTTATGATATTATATGTTCTTCTGATATCTAGTTTATATCTAGTGCAGAATTCTTTTATGTTAAATTCAAAATCATCATCAGGTAGCGTATGAACAGGAATCTGTAGGAAATCACATATTTTTTGATATATTTTTTTTATTTGCTCAATCTTAGGAAATCTTTCTTGAATCTTCTGATGGTTCTCATTTATATCATTTTTGTTATAAAGTATAAAAGAATATGCTGTTTTGCCATCTCTTCCAGCTCTTCCAGATTCTTGAAAGTAAGATTCAATATTCATAGGTATATGCATATGAATAATTAGTCTCACATCAGTTTTGTTAATTCCTAGTCCAAATGCATTGGTCGCTACAATTACTCTTATAGAGTTATTAAACCATTCTTCTTGTGTTTTTTTTCTTTTAATAATATCAATTCCAGCATGATATGAGCTAGCAGATATTGAGTGCTTATTAAGTAATGAACATATTTGATTGCTTTCTTTTCTTGAGTTAACATAAACAATAACAGAGCTTTTAATTCTATTAAGTAATCTCAATAGTGTTTTTTCTTTTTCGTTTCCCTTGACAACTACATATGACAGGTTCTTTCTAAAGAAACTAGATTTAATTAAATTTTTTTCTTTAAAATTTAGATTTTCTTGAATATCATTAATAACATTTTGATTTGCTGTTGCAGTTAAAGCTAATACTGGGACATCTTTTTTTATCTCTCTTAACTTATCTATTAATCTGTAGGATGGTCTAAAATTATGTCCCCATTCTGATATACAATGCGCCTCATCAATTGCTATTAGATTAACATTCATCTCATTAATCTTATCTCTAATTATAGTGTCTCTTAGTTTTTCTGGAGATAGATATAAGAATTTAAATCCTCCATATATACAGTTTGTAAGAGCAGTATCTATTTGGTTTTTACTCATCATTGAAGAGATTGAGATTGATTTTATTCCTTTGCTTTTTAGATGTTTTGTTTGGTCTTCAATTAGTGATAATAGAGGCGATACTACGATACATATTCCTTCTCTTAATATTGCCGGTACTTGATAGCAAACTGATTTGCCTCCTCCAGTAGGAAGTAAGGCGAGGGTGTCTTTCTTATTAATAATTGAATTTATTACTTCTTCTTGTTTTAATCTAAAAGAATTATGCCCCCAATATTTCTTGAGAATATCAATTGCTTGCATAGTATACGAATATAAGTATAATAAATAATACCTATAATTATTGTATAAAGTCTAGTGAAATTTATTCTTGTGAGGCAAGAAATCTTTCTGCATCTAATGCAGCCATACAGCCTGTTCCAGCAGATGTAACTGCTTGTCTATAGACATGGTCAGCAACATCTCCAGCAGCAAATACTCCAGGGATTTTAGTTTTTGATGTTCCAGGTTCAATAATTAAATATCCATTTTCATCCATATCTAATTGATCTTTAAATAAACTTGTATTTGGAGTATGGCCTATTGCAACAAAAAACCCTTTAGCAGGTATTATTTTTTCTTCTCCTGTAATATTATTGATTGCTGTAACGCCTTCAACACCTATTTCACCAGGTTCACCATTAATGCTTTTTGTTTCATGATTAAAAAGTACTTCTAGATTATTTGTGTTGAATACTCTTTTTTGCATTGCTTTAGATGCTCTCATTTTATCTCGTCTAACTAACAATGTTACTTTAGTACAAAGTTTTGCAAGGTATGTAGCTTCTTCGGCTGCAGTATCACCACCTCCAACAACAACAACATCCATTCCTTTGTAGAAAAAACCATCGCATGTGGCACATGCAGATACTCCATACCCATTTAATCTTTTTTCATCTTCTATTCCTAGCCATTTTGCAGATGCTCCAGTTGCAATTATAATAGTTTCAGCAAGAACATTCTTTTTTTCATCAATCTCTACTTTAAATGGCCGTTCATTTAAGTCTACTTTCGTAACCATTCCCCATCTTGTGTCAGTATCAAATCTTTCAGCTTGAGCTTTAAAATCTTCCATCATTTTAGTTCCATCAACACCATTAGGATAGCCTGGATAGTTATCTACTTCTGTTGTTGTAGTAAGTTGTCCACCTGGTTGTAACCCTTGTATTACTACTGGTTTTAAGTCAGCTCTTGCTGCATAGATGGCTGCTGTATATCCAGCTGGGCCTGAGCCAATAATTAATGTTTCAATTTTTTCAACTTCTTCTGTCATATTATATTTAATTAGATAGCTAATTTATTAAAAAACATCTGTTATTTCAATTGAATCAAGAGGTAATGGTGAATTACTCCAAGAACCATCAATTATAGGTATTTTGTAGTATACAGCTCCATAACCTGTCCATCCGCCATACCCTCCATTAATATTACTAACAATATTTAAAGGTTCTTGGAAAGGATTTCCACTTGAACCAAATTGTCTTACAATACTTCTCCAAAATCTTAATGAAGACTCATCAATTTGACAGAATTTTATTAATGCGACATCATGAGGTACTTCTATACTGTCAAGGGTTCCGTCATTGTCAAAGGTTTTCCATCTACTACCTCTCCATGGTTGTGTAGCAATGGAAGAGTTTTTTCCTTTTCTTGGGAAATATGTTTCAAATCGTTCGCCGTTAATAAGAACATCAGATCCTGCGTCAATTAAGTCAAGTATAAGGTCGTGCTTGGGTTTAACTTGCGGATTTTGTTGTAATGAATCAACCCCCCAATGTTCTATTCTTCTGTTTTTAATTAATATATTGTTCTGTTCATCGATAGGATCATTATAGATTGCTCGTACATCAAATTTATCATCTTCATTTGCAAATTCATTTTTTTCTATCCATAAACAATCTAATGGGGTTGGATTTGGTATAGTAGTCTGGCTAGTAACCTCTTTATTATTCCATTTTACTATTAGATTATATGTCCTATTTGGTTTGCTCCAGTTTTTAAAGAAAGGATCTTCCATCGCATAAGGAGGATTTTGTAAGCTGTACCAATAAGGAAGATAAGTGTAAATAGGAAATGGATACTCAGGTATTTTTTCTAGAAAAATCGAGTCATTTGTACCATCTTCTAAAGTTGTCCAAACTATTATTTCAGCATCTGTAACAAATAAGTTATTATAGGTGTTAGTGTCAATCTCATCAAAATAACCTTGGTTTTTAGTTAATACAACATAGGGAGGCATTCCTTGTTCAATACCTCCTTCAATAACTAGTTTTTGAGATTCGATAGGGAGATCTAATGAAATTTCTTCTTGGCATGATAAGAGGCATAAAAAAATTAAAAGATATTTTTTCATAGTTAAAAATTAAAATTCCACGTTATAGATGGTAAGATTGGGAATATTGAGACTTGATATGCTTTAGGCTCAACATTACCATTTTGTATATTTTGATTTTCTCCATTTTCATCTATACCTTCAAGTGCAAAATAGATAAAATATGGGTTCTTTCTTGAGTATACATTATATATTGAGAAGTTCCATGAAGACTTGAATTTCTTCTTTTTCTTAGATGGAGTATATGTTGCGCCAATATCCATTCTGTGATAGGGATCCATTCTAAATCCATTTCTAGAAGTGTATTGTGTATAAACATCTCCACCTATTACATATCTTTCTGTTGGAAGAGTTATAGAGTTTCCAGTTGCATAAACAAATACACCACTCAGAACCCATGATTTAGAAAGTTTATGTGTAGCTGTTATTGACAGATCATGTCTTCTGTCATATTTTGCTGGAAATTCCAATCCATTATTCACTTCATCAAAATATCGTGTAGTTTTAGATAATGTATATCCTATCCATCCTGTTGTTTTTCCTTGATTCTTTTTTAATAGTATCTAAATACCATAGGAATCTCCATTTCCAAATGTGAATGAATTATCACTACTTGTATTAGTATTATCTTCAGGAAGATAACCCTCTTTATATTCAATTAAATTTGTCATTTCTTTGTAGTAAGCTTCTAGGGAAGTTTCATACATATTGTCTTTGAAGTTTTTGAAGTATCCAATTGCGTATTGTTTTGCAAATTTTGGTTCTATTACAGTTGAGCTAGGCACCCATAGATCAGTAGGGAGACTTACAGATGAGGTTGAAGCTAAATGTATATATTGATAATTCTCTGTATAAGATGCTTTTACTGAACTTGTTGTGTTTAATCTATATCTTAATGAAAATCTCGGTTCAATATTTCTATAATTATCAGAGTTTAAAGACAAGTCATTTTTTATGTAATTAAATATATTGATTCTACCTCTATGTTGAAATGAAGAATATCTTAATCCAGCATTTATTTTTAAATCATCACTTAATTCAAAATCATCCGAAAAATAAAGAGCTCCTTCATTAGAATATTGTCTAAATATTTCATCTGGAGCAAATTCAACATCTCCTGCCTTTCCAGTTGCATTTCCTGGAGTAAACTCATGGTATGTGTAATTAGTTCCAAATTTTATTGTATGTCTTTGGTTTGGTTGATATAGAAAGTCCACTTTAGTGTTCCAGTCATTAATACCTGAGAATATTTTAAATTCAAAATCACTCTGTCCTAGATTAAATTCAAATCTATAGTCACTAAATATTACTGATGTATTCATAAATAGTTTATCATTAAATAAATGGTTCCATCTTAAGGATCCTGTTGCATTTCCCCATGGTATTTCAATCGCAAATCCATTGTCGCTATTAGCAAAATTAAATACATCACGCCCGAAGTACCCGCTTAAGAATAATCTATCTTTATCTGATATTCTATAATTGATTTTTGTGGTTAGATCATAAAAATAATATCCAGATCCAGAGAAAGCATTTGGTTCTCCTGTTTCTGGATCTATTTTATTAAGAAACGGTTTAGAGAGAACATCAATATATGTTCTTCTTCCTGATATAATAAAAGAACTTTTATCTTTTTGTACTGGACCTTGCAGAGTTAGTCTTGAAGATAGTAGTCCAATACCTCCATCTGCTTGGTATTTTTTATTGTTTCCATCTTTCATTGTTATATCTAATACAGAAGAAAGTCTACCTCCATATTCTGCAGGCATTCCACCTTTTATGATATTAATATCTTTAATAGCATCTGCATTAAAGACAGAGAAGAAACCAAATAAATGCGAGGCATTATATACTACAGCTTCATCTAGTAAGATAAGGTTTTGATCAGGCCCTCCACCACGAACATATAATCCAGAACTACCTTCACCATTTGATGTTATTCCAGGTAATAGTTGTGCTGATTTAAGTACATCAACCTCACCAAGTATTACAGGGAGTTGTTTAATATTACTTACCTCTATTTTTACTTGACTCATGTTAGAACTGGTTACATTTTTATCTAATTTTTCGCCAGTTACTAGCACCTCTTTTGTTATTATAGTATTGTTTTGAAGCGAAACATTAATACGAGTGTTTTTGTTTAGGATGATCTTTTTTGTTAAAGATTCTAAACCAATAAATGAATAGGTAATGTTATATGTTCCTTCTTCGAGAGTTAGTGAATAGAAGCCATACTGATTTGTTACGGTTCCTTTTAATGTTTCTTTATCATATATTGATACTCCTATTAGATTCTCTCCTGACTCATCTTCTTGTACATACCCACTTATTGTATAGTTAGTTTGACCTAGTGTATTTATACTAAAAAAAATAAATATAAAAGTTATAAAGATGTTTGTTTTCATTCTGATAAAAAAGTTTAGCAAATATATAATTACATTAAAATATAAATAGTGTTTTTTTAGAATTTAATAGGAAAGTTAAAGTAATTAGAAGTTAAATATTTTTTCTAATTCTTTTTCAATTTTTATTGCGTTTGGGAGCATTCTTTCTTCTAGGCTTGAATTTAGAGGTATTGCAGGTAGATTCTCTGAGCCAATAACTTTAATTGCAGAATCAAGATAGTTAAAGCAGTTTTGTGAAATTCTTGATGCTAATGATTGAGCAAATGAGTTATTACTAGGCTCTTCACTTACTATTATGCATCTACCATGTTTTTTTACACTTTCATAGATCAATTTTTCATCTAAAGGATATAATGTTCTTAAGTCAATAATTTCTATCTGATTATTGAATTTTTTTGCAGCAGTTTTAGACCAATACACTCCCATTCCATAGGTAACTATACATATACTATTTCCATTCTCTATCATTTTTTTTGAGGCATTTAATAATATATTGGCTTTTCCTAATGGTAAAATATAATTTTTATCTGGTTCGATTGTTTTTGTTTCTTCAGTTCCTTTTATTTTCCCCCAGTATAATCCTTTATGTTCAAGAATAACTACTGGATTAGGATCATAATATGCAGCTTTCATGATACCCTTTAAATCAGCAGCATTTGAGGGGTATGCTATTTTTATTCCATGAATATTTGTTAGTATTGATTCAACAGAAGAGGAATGATATGGTCCCCCGCTTCCATAGGCGCCAGTTGGAACCCTAATAATACAACTAACAGGCCATTTACCATTAGAAAGATAATAAGATCTGCTTACTTCAGTAAATAATTGATTTAATCCTGGCCATATATAATCTGCAAATTGGATTTCTACAATTGGTTTTAACCCTACTGCTGACATACCAACAGTGCTTCCAATTATAAATGCTTCTTGTATTGGTGTGTTAAAAACTCTTTTATCTCCAAACTTTTCACCTAATGTAGCTGCTTCTCTAAAAACACCACCTAGTCTTTTTCCTACATCTTGTCCATATAAAAGACATTCTGGATGGTCAGTCATTAATTCTTTAATGGCAAATATGGCAGCGTCTACCATAAAGATTGGCTTATTTTTATCTGATTTTACATTTCCTTTCTCCTCTTCTATTTTAGTAGGCGCAAACTTGAAGTTAAATAAATCTTCTTCTTTTGGGTCTTTAGCTTCTAGCGCTCTTTTAAATTCTTTTTTTATGCTTTCTTTTATATCTTTTTTAATTTTATTTAATTCATGTTCTTTAAATCCATTGGAAATTAAAAGTTGTTTTAATTTTGGAAAAGGATCTCTCTCTAATGATTCTTTAATATCATCTCTATACCATTCCATTCTTACTCCAGAGGTATGATGGTTTAATAATGGTACTTTAGCATGTATAAGTATCGGTATACTTTTTTCTCTAATTTCGTTTATTGCTTGTGATACTATTGAATAAGATTTTTTAAAATCTGTTCCATCTACTGTATAGCTTTTAATACCGAATCCTTTTGCATATGTAGATGCATCAACAGCTCTTGTCTCTGATGAATGAGCAGAAATATCCCATTCATTGTCTTGAACTAAATATAGAATAGGTAATTTCTTAAGGGCTGCCATTTGGAAGGCTTCTGAAACTTCTCCTTCTGTTATAGCTGCATCACCAAAAGAACATACAACAATTGGTTTATTATCCTTAGATAGATTAGGAAAGTTGTTTTCATATTTATATTTAATTCCTAATGCTATACCTGTTGTTGGAATAGCTTGCATTCCAGTTGCCGAAGATTGATGAATAATCTTTGGCATAGTTTCTCTTTTTAATGAAGGATGAGAATAATATGTTCTTCCTCCAGAAAAGGGATCATCTATTTTACACAGTAATTGTAACATTAGTTCATATGGGCTGATTCCAATTCCTAATAAAATAGAGTCATCTCTATAATATGGAGAAACCCAATCATTTTTATTTAGTTGTAGAGACAAAGCTAATTGAATAACTTCATGGCCTTTTGATGTTGCATGAACATATTTGGATGTGATATCCTTATTAAGTTCATAGATTTCACTAAGTGATCTAGCAGCACATAATAAGGTATATGCTTTTTTTAATATTTCTTTTGAAATTGTTTCTGACACCTACTTATTTTTAAATAGTGCAATAGCATTTTTAGTGAAACTTGATAAGACTAATTTACCACTAAATTCTGCCCTCTCTTCTAGAAGATTTTCCCAGTGATTATAGTCTTCCCAGAAGACTTCTTTTAGTTTTTTCATTGCTTCTGGGTTAGATTTTGACAATGTTGCTGCTAGCTTTGCTATTTCTTGATCCATCTCTTCAGTAGAGTCAAATATCTCTGAAAACATTCCTTTTTCTTTTGCCCAGGATGGGCTAAACCATTTTGTAGCATTTATTGAAAGTGTTGAGTACGCAGATAATCCTGATCTTCTTTCAACTGCAGGTCCTACTACAAAGGGACCTATTCCAATAGCTAATTCACTTAATTTAATAGCTGAATATTTAGTAGCAAAGCAGTAATCTGCTGCGCATGCCATTCCGACTCCACCACCAACAGTTTTACCTTGAACTCTACAGATAATCAATTTAGGGCATTTTCTTGATGCATTAATAACATTTGCAAAGCCCATAAAGAATTTTTTTCCCTCATCAATATTTGATATGTTGGTTAATTCATCAAAAGAAGCACCAGCACAGAATGCTCGATCTCCTTTGCTTTTCAAGATGATGACATTGATATCATCATTCTTCCCGCAATCTGTAATTGTTTTAGCTAAGCTATCTAGAATTTTTGATGGTAGTGAGTTGCTTTGTGGATGAAAAAATTCAATTGTGCCGATATTATTTTCTATATCTAGTCTTACAGAACCTTCCATACTACTCAATTATAAGTTTTTTCTCTACCTTACCATCTTCATAGATGATAATATTTAAGTTTTTTGATTTAGCTTTTATTGGTTTTCCTGATAGGTCAATACTTTTAATTATTTTTTTATTATTAATAATAGAAGAATTCTCGATTCCAGTAAAGCATGAGTCTACTTGAACATCTTGTATTAATGAGTCTACACAATATAGTCCATTCCATTGTAATTCTGAAACAATAAAGATAACAGAATGAACTCCAGCATAATTAAATGTGGCTGTACAATTTGGATTAACAGCATTAGGAGGATCAGCATCTCCAAAAAGATACATCCATGTTGATCCTGAGTTTAAAGGAGGTGTTCCATCACCAGGACTAGAAACATCGATAAAGTTTGTTGGATCTCCTGAACAAACAACATCATTAATAAATGCAGCTGTTGGAGGACAAAATATTTCAACATTAATTGTTGTGTCATCCTGCATCCCATCTGCGTCAGTTACAGTTAATGTGATATCATAATCACCACATTGAGAAAAGAGATAGTCTGCATTTTGTTGAGTTGAGATTGTACTTCCATTATATTGCCAGTCCCATGTAACTATTGGGTCACCAGTATTTGGATCTGGATATGAGAAATCTGTTAATAAGATTGATGCTCCTAAACATACAGGATTAAATATAAAACTAGCAGTCGGTCCAGTTTGTGAAAATAGTATGTTTGGTATTAATGTTAATAGTATTAGTATTCTTTTCATTATTTATTTTTTTTTATCATAGTTAGGATTGTTGCAAGCATAACTGTTTCGTTTTCTTCATCATAAACATCAACTAAAAACTTAACAATACCTTTTGAATAGTCTTCATCATCCTTTTTTTCTTGAGTTATCTTTTCTTTTGCAGTAAATCGCACTCCAATAGTCATTCCAGGATAGACAGGCTTAGTAAATCTGCATTCATCAATACCATAATTTAAAAGCACAGGTCCTTTTTGTGGGTCTACAAATAATCCTGCTGCTTTAGAAAGAATAAAATATCCGTGAGCGACTCTTTCTGTAAATATAGTGCCTTCTAATGAATTTTCGTCCATATGAGCATAAAATTTATCTCCGCTTAGATCAGCAAATTTTTCAATATCATCCAGTGTTACTGTATGTTTGTCAGTAATTACTGTATCTCCAATGTTTATTTCTTCAAAATGTTTACGAAATATGTGAGGCCCTTGCGTGTTTTGTTTTGCTCCAACTTGATATTGTTTAGTTATTGATGTTATAGTAGTTGGATGTCCTTGTATAGCGGTTCTTTGTAAATAATGTTTAATTCCTCTAATTCCACCCATTTCTTCTCCTCCTCCTGCTCTTCCAGGACCACCATGAGTTAGAAGTGGCATTGGAGAGCCATGCCCAGTACTTTCTTTAGCACATGCTTCATTTAAGATTAGTATTCTACCATGCATAGATGCTGCTCCTGTAACGAATTCTTCTGCGATTTTCATATTATTAGTGATAATAGAACATACTAAAGATCCTTTACCCATTCTAGCAAGTTCTATAGCTTCACTTATGTTTTTATATGGTAGTATAGTAGATACAGGTCCAAAAGCCTCAATGTTATGGCAATCTGTTTTATTGAAAGGATCATTGTTTATAAATAGTATAGGGGACATAAAAGCTCCTTTGTTTTTGTCTGCTCCTATTACCTCAAATTCTTCTAAACTCCCAAATACTATTTCTTGAGATTTAGCTAGTTGATTTACTTTTTCTGTTACTTCTTCTTTTTGATCATTTCCAGCTAAAGATCCCATTCTAACACCTTCAACTGATGGGTCTCCAATAGTAGTTTTAGCAAGTCTTTGGCCAAGTGCTATTTGTACATCTTCTATAAGTATTTCAGGCACAAGTATTCTTCTTATAGCAGTACATTTTTGTCCTGCTTTTACAGTCATTTCTTTTTGTACTTCTTTAATAAAAATATCAAACTCTGCAGTTCCAGGAACAGCATCCTCTCCTAATACGGAACAGTTTAAAGAATCTGCTTCCATATTAAAAGAAACAGATTCTTCTGTTATTTTTGGATGTGCCTTTAACATTTTACCTGTTGAAGCGCTTCCTGTAAAAGTAACTATATCTTCAGATGTTATAGAGTCTAGTATTCCTTTTGCGCTTCCACATATAAGTTGTAGGCTTCCTTCAGGTAATATGCCAGAATTAATAATTTCATTAACCATCACTTGAGTTAAATAACAGGTGATTGTAGCTGG